>NZ_JAOCDJ010000035.1:0-25066 GCF_029840885.1 Empedobacter sp. GD03861 | reverse complement strand
TTATTTATAACAAATACATTAAAATAATTGATATATTGACTTAATGGTTCCGTTTTGAAAAAATAGTCTGTAAATCGTTTTGCATCTTCTTTATAATATTTTAATTCGTCTTTTGTATAACCATCTGCTAAAACAACAAGGTTGATAATGTTTTTATCACTTCCCTGATATTGTAAGGTATCAATTTCGAATTTTTGTGCTGATAGAGTTGAAACTGTAAATAGAGTGGTGGCTAGAAAAAATAATCTTGTTCTCATAGTTGTATTTTGAAAAAATAATACGCAATATAGTAAGATAGATTTTTTTAATGAAATTTTGATTTTAAATATTTATTATCGGATAGGAGTTCTTAAATCATTATAAAACTGAAGAATATATTGTATTTTTAACACAAGAAATAATCTTGAACCAACTATGAAAATCAAAACCAAAAAGTTTCTGAAAAAATCTTTTTATACTTTACTTATTTTAGGAATTGGAAGTCTTTTGTTCACAGCTTTTGCAAATTATAAAATAGAAAACTCAACGGAAGAATTTGTCACAGATAAATTAGAGATTTTACCTAAAACCAAAGTTGCGATTGTATTGGGAACAGCGCCAAATTTGGTGAGTGGTTATCAAAATTATTACTTTACGTATCGTATAGAAGCTGCAACAGAATTGTATCAATCAGGAAAAGTAACGTACTTTATTTTGAGTGGAGATCATGGTCGAAAAAACTACAACGAACCTGAAGCAATGAAACAAGCCTTAATAAAAAATGGAGTTCCAGAAAATGTGATTTATTTGGATTATGCAGGTTTTAGAACATTAGATTCTATGATTCGTGCAAAGGAAATTTTTAGTCAGAATGAATTTATTGTAGTTTCCCAAGAGTTTCACAATCAACGAGCAGTTTATATTGCACGTCAAAACGGAATTAATGCGTATGGTTACAGTGCAAAAGATGTCAATAAACATGCTGGATTAAAAACAAATATCCGCGAGTATTTTGCTCGAACGAAAGTTTTTATTGATAGCTTTTTTGGTGTTCAACCAAAGTTTTTAGGAGAGAAAATTGAGATAATTTAATTTTTATTCAATGAATAAAGATATAAAGCAAATAATGAGTAAAATGCTTCTAATTCAATCTTCTGATTGCATTTTTATTTATGGTAAACACAATTTTAAAATAAATAATGAATTAGATTTTACTTTTGATTTTGAAGAATTAGTAGAGTTAAATATTGTAGAAAATAATATTGAGAAGAATCTTTTTACTTCCATCATTAGTCATTGTAAAGGAATTATTAAAAATAATTTTATTGTTGATTTGACTAGTTACAGAAACGCTGAGAATTTATATGTGTATTTAAAGGAAACATCCGAGTATTATGTTATCATTTCAATCGGAGAATACCAACCTAGTTTATATAGAATTTATATAGAAGGTGTCTTTTTGAAAATGTTTTAGGAAAATTATTTGAATTAAAAAGAGAAACCAAACTAATGATTTCTCTTTAATATTTTTTACTTCAAACTACTAAAATATCCTCTCAAAATAGCATCGTTAGCAGAATTTCGTGTATCAATTTCTAAAATCTTCGGGCGATTACTTTCTGCATAAAAATCTTCAAAAGTATTTTCTAAATCAGTTAAATTTGAAACAACTTGGTATTCAAAACCATACATTTTAGCTAAATGTTCGGCAGTGAAATGATGTTTTGTTTCAAAATAATCTTCAACAACATCTGTTTCAGATGGGCCAGGAATAAATTTGAAAATATTTCCTCCGCCATTATTGATCAAAATAATTCTGAAATTATTCGGCATGTTTACATTCCATAACGCATTCGAATCATAGAAAAACGAAATATCTCCCGTAATCATCACCGTATTTTGACCAAAAGCGATGCAAGCCCCAATCGCTGTAGATGTAGAGCCATCAATTCCACTTGTTCCGCGGTTACAAAAAACAGGATTCGAATTGTTGTGATCATACAATAATCCGTAACGAATAATGGTTGAATTTCCGTACTGAATTTGCCAATTTTCAGGATAATTTCTAATAATGGAATCAAATGCTTTCAAATCACAAAATGGAATCATATTGATGTAATTTTTGTGTTTGATATTATTCGCTTCTCGTATCGAATTCCATGTGTTGTAATATTCTGATTCTTTTGGATTAACAAACGGAACAAATTGTTCTAGAAACAATTCAGGTTTCGTCTCAATTTTATCTGTTAATGCTTGGAAAGTGTCTGGTTGCCAATATTCATCTAAATGCCAATGTTGCGTTGGCTTTTGATCACGTAAGAATTTTTTAATCTTTTTGGAAACGACATTTTGCCCAATTGTCAATAAAATATCAGGTTTCAACGCTTCTAATTCTTCTTCCGAATAAGGGAAAATAACTTGATCTATTTTATTGAAAAATCGTTCATCATGAATATTTGATGTTACTTCTGTTAACACAACAACCGAATCATCTTGCGCCAATTGTTTTACAAAATGATCAAATTTGGCATCAGGATGATGTAATCCGACCAAAATCATTTTACGCGTCGAAGCATTCCAACGTTTCATCAAATCAATTACATCAATTTCTGGATAATCTTTTGCAGGAATTGTAATTGTATCAATTTCAATATCTGGTGTTGTTACAGATTCGTACAAAGGCTCAGAAAAAGGCATATTGATATGAATTGGCGCAGATTTGTGCATACAATCAATCAACGCATATTTCGTCAACAACATATTTCGCGTTAAATCATCCGTTTCTTCACTTTCGGAAAGTTGTACATTATGAACTGAATGTTTCTCAAAAATATCTTTTTGGCGAATGGTTTGTCCATCAAAATTATCAACCAAATGCTCGGGACGATCTGCAGAAAGCACGATTACAGGAACATTTTGAAAAAAGGCTTCCGTAATTGCAGGGTAATAATTTGCCGTTGCCGAACCAGAAGTACAACAAACCACAACAGGTTTCTGAATTTGCTGTGCCATTCCCAAAGCGACAAATCCTGCCGAACGTTCGTCGATTACACTATAAGTTTTGAAACGTTTGTCATTCGCAAATTGCATTGTTAATGCTCCGTTTCGAGATCCTGGCGATAATACGATATGATCAATTCCGAAAGCCAAAAAAGTTTCAGCAATCAATTGAACATTTAATTTATTTGATATTTTTCTCAACGTAGTTGTCTTAAATTATAAAAGGTTTTGATTAGCAAATTTACTAAACAAAACCTTTCAAAAAGTATGATATTTTTAAGAATTAAGTATGTAAACCTCCGTCTACACTCAAAACTTGTCCTGTTACATAACTTGATAAATCTGACGCTAAGAATAAACATGCATTTGCAACGTCTTCTGGTTGTCCTCCACGTTTTAATGGAATTCCATTACGCCATTCTTCAACCACTTTTTGGTCTAAAACTTCTGTCATTTCAGTTTCGATGAAACCTGGTGCAATTGCATTACAACGAATATTACGAGAACCTAATTCTAATGCAACAGATTTAGAGAAACCAATTAAACCAGCTTTAGATGCTGCATAATTTGCTTGCCCAGCATTTCCTTTGATTCCAACAATAGAAGACATGTTCACGATAGATCCAGAACGTTGTTTCATCATTGGTTTGATCACTGCTTTTGTTAAGTTGAAAGCCGAATTTAAGTTTGTTTGAATTACTTTTTCGAAATCTTCTGCAGACATTCTTATCAACAAATTATCTTTCGTAATTCCAGCATTATTAATTACAATATCAACTTGACCAAACTCAGCAATTACATCTTCTACTAATTTTTGAGCAGCTTCGTAATCAGAAGCATCAGATTGATATCCTTTTACTTTACCGAATTGTCCCAATTCTTCTTCCAAAGCTTTTGCTTTTTCTACAGAAGAAGCATAAGTAAAGGCAACGTTAGCGCCATTTTTCACAAAAACTTCAGCAATACTTTTTCCAATACCGCGAGTTGCGCCTGTAACGATTGCTGTTTTACCTTGCAATAAATTCATGTTTATAGGTATTATATATTGCTTCAAAAATACGATTTTTTGTGAGAGTTAAAAATGTAAAAAAATACTTTATCAATTTTATTTAACATTTTATGGTATTATAATTGAAAATATTGATTGCTATAACCAATAAAAAAATAAAAACATGAAGAATCTATTGAAATTTTTGGCGGTAACATTTTTCGCCTTATTTGTATTCACAGCCTGTAATGATGATGACGATCCAGCAAATAACGATTTTTTTGCAGGAACTTACAAAGGAAGTATAAGTTATAAAGACGCGAATAATTCATTATCAACTCAAAATGGAAGTGTGTTTGTGACAAAAATTGCAAGTGGAACAAAGTATAATTTTGCTTTTTCGAATAAAATCCCAGATTTGAATGGAGTTGAATTTGAGAAAAAAGGTGATAATATGTTAGTTAGTATTGGATCTAATGAAAATTCATACATTAGAATTGATAGTAAAAAACTAACAATTTTATACACCAAAGATGGTAAAACTTGGACTGCAAATACTACAAGATAATTGGTGTGAAGCAATAAAAAGTAGAATTTTTTGTTGAATGTAGTTAAATATATAAACTGATGTTTATGAAAACGAGTTTATTTTTGATGACTATTTTGATGATTTTATTTTCTTGTAATAATGAAGATGATAGCCAGAATACTATTTACAAAGAAAAATATGAAAGACGTTTTATTATTTTTCAAGATTCTTTAGGAGGAATTGTACAAGATAGTGGAGTAGTGCAAGTTTCTCAATCTAAGAGTTTATATAAATTTGATTTTATCACATCTCAAAAAATTGATCCAATAGAAAATATTCAAATGGAAATGACAGGAAGCAATTCGTTACGAAATGTGGGTTGGACACCAACAAAACTGATTATGCTTTCTAGAGATAGTATCAATATTTCTTACAAAGAAGGAAAACGATATTGGTTAGTCAATTCGATTAGTAAAAATTAATCATAAAAAAATCCACTCAATATTGAGTGGATTTTTTAGTATGATTTAAAATTTCAGATTATAATCCGAAAGCTGTTTTAATTTGATCTACGAAGTCTAATTTTTCCCAAGTGAATAATTCAACTTCAACTTCAACAACATCTTGTCCATTAGCAGATTCAAAACGTTTCGAAACCATTTTTGGTTCTCTACCTAAGTGTCCGTAAGATGCAGTTTCTTTGTAAATTGGGTTTCTTAATTTTAATCTTTGTTCGATAGCGAAAGGCTTCATATCAAAGATTTCAGAAACTTTTGTAGAAATTTCTCCTTCAGTTAACTCAACTTTTTGAGTTCCGAAAGTATTTACTAATAAAGAAACTGGAGCAGCAACACCAATTGCATAAGAAACTTGTACTAAAACTTCGTCAGCAACACCAGCTGCAACCAAGTTTTTTGCAATATGACGCGCAGCATAAGCAGCAGAACGGTCAACTTTTGATGGATCTTTTCCTGAGAAAGCCCCACCACCGTGAGCACCTTTACCACCGTAAGTATCTACAATAATTTTACGACCAGTTAAACCTGTATCTCCGTGAGGTCCTCCAATAACGAATTTTCCTGTAGGATTGATATGGTAAGTAATACTATCTGTAAATAAATCACGTAAATGAACAGGTAATTGCGCTTTAACACGAGGAATTAAAATACTTACTAAGTCATTTGTAATTTTATCTCTCATCGCTTCTTCGTTTGCGAAGTCATCATGTTGAGTAGAAATTACAATTGTATCGATACGAACAGGTTTGTTGTCATTATCATATTCAATTGTTACCTGAGATTTAGCATCAGGACGTAAATATGGTAACAAATCTTTCTCGTATTTACGGATATGTGCTAATTCTTTCAATAATCTGTGTGATAAATCTAACGCCAAAGGCATATAGTTTTCAGTTTCGTTTGTAGCATAACCAAACATCATTCCTTGGTCACCAGCACCTTGCTCTTCGTCAGATTGTCTGTCTACACCTTGGTTAATATCTGGAGATTGCTCGTGAATTGCAGATAAAATTCCACAAGAATTTGCATCAAACATATATTCACTTTTCGTGTAACCAATTTCAGCAATTGTTTCTCTTGCTACACGTTGCAAATCAATGTAAGAATTAGATTTTACTTCACCTGCTAAAACAACTTGTCCAGTCGTTACTAAAGTTTCACAAGCTACTTTACTTTTTGCATCAAATGCTAAAAAGTGGTCAAGAATTGAATCAGAAATTTGATCGGCAATTTTATCTGGATGCCCCTCAGAAACTGATTCTGACGTAAATAAATATGACATTTCTATACTTTTTTTTAAATGATAGAGGGGAGGATAAACTGAAGTCCTGTTTTAGCAATTGTTTTATGAGGTTGCAATCAGTCAAATCTTTCCTCTCGATTTTTCGAGCTCAAATATACAATGAATAATATGAATAAAGAAAGATATTTAACATTTATTAGTATATAAAAATTATAGAGTTTAACTTTTTATCTTTTTTTAGAATAGAACAAAAACGGTGTGTTTTAATAAATTATAAATATATTTTCTGTAAATGATTATTTTTTTTAATCTATATAGATAATTATTCAAAATAATATTGTTACTTTAGAAAAAAATTAATTGAAATGAAATTTGACACTCTCGATCAACAGCTTCTAATGTATCTACAAGAAAATAGTAAAATTACCTATAAAGAATTATCTGATAAGTTAAATTTATCGTCAACCGCAATCCATGAAAGAATCAAGAAATTAGAAAAATCAGGAATTATTTCTAAATATGTTGCGCTTGTAAATAGAAGATTAATTAACAGAGAACTTTTGGTATTCAGTCATATTAAGTTACAACAACATTCTGCTGATAATATCAAGATTTTTGAGAACGAAATTGTGAATTTAAAAGAAGTTCAGGCGAGTTATCATGTAAGTGGTGATTACGATTATATTATCAAAATGTCTTTCGAAAATATGGACGAATACAGAGATTTTATGGTAAATAAACTAACAACAATAAAGGTAATTGGTAGTACTCACAGTACTTTTGTGATTGGTGATGTAAAAGATGATACCGCTTTCCAATTGGTATAAAAATATAAGAATGGTTCTGATAAATTAGAACTTTTTTTCGATTGAATAAGTAAAAATAGAGAAGACATGAGCAAGGAAATAGCAGTTTTAGGAGCTGGTTGTTTTTGGTGTGTGGAAGGAATTTTTAATTCGATAAACGGAGTAGAACAGGCTATCTCTGGATTTGCAGGAGGGAATGTAGAAAATCCTACTTATCGTCAGGTTTGTGATACAGATACAAATCATGCAGAAGTTGTTGAAATTACTTTTGATAATAAAGTGATTTCGTACAAAGAATTATTAGAAATTTTTTGGAATATTCATAATCCAACACAGTTAAATAGACAAGGAAATGATGTCGGTACACAATATCGTTCTAGTATTTTTTACACATCAGAAGAACAAAAAAAGCAAGCGGAAGAATCGTTAAAAGAGTTTGATAACGGAACTTTGTATGAAGATAAATTCGTTACAACAATAGAGCCTTTAGATAAATTTTGGCCAGCCGAAGATTATCATCAAGGTTATTACAATGAAAATCCAGATCAGCCATATTGTTCGGCAGTTGTTGGACCAAAAATTGCAAAATTTAAATCTAAATTCAAACAGATTTTAAAATAAGAAAAGCGACCAATTGGTCGCTTTCATTTTATTTTCCTTTTTTACGTGCTTTCGCTTTTTGTTTTTGCTGACCACGGTTTTTAGGTTTAGATTTTGGTGGTTTACGTTTTGTAGGACCACCTAAATTCACCTTTTTATTTTTATCTTTTTTCTCGTGAAATGCTGCACCACGTTCTTCAATTTTTACAGTTGTAAGTTGTTTCATTTTTACAACATCTTTCTCAAATTCACGTTTTACAGGATTTATTTTTACGTCCTCTTCAGGAAAAGGAAGTTCGTTAATCTCTTTATCCATCAATGCTTCAATAGCATCTAAACGTTCAATTTCCTTTTCAGAAAAATAAGAAATCGCTTCTCCTTTTTTATCCGCACGTCCTGTACGCCCAATTCGGTGAATATATTGTTCTGGAATTTCTGGAATTTCGAAATTGATAACATGCGTAACATCAGGAATATCCAAACCACGAGCCATAATATCTGTCGTGATAATTCCTCGGTATTCATCTCTGGTAAAGGCTTCCATTGTTCTCAAACGATAATTTTGAGATTTGTTAGAATGAATTACTCCAAATTCATCTGGATAAATTTCATCTAAATGATTAAAGATTAAATCAGCATGTTTTTTATTGTTTGCGAAAATTAAAACTTTCTCAAATTTTGCTTTGTCTCCTAATTGATGAACAATTAAATTCAATTTTGTATTGAAATTCTCAACTGGAATAGCCAATTGAGTGATTTTTTCTAATGGTGTTCCTGAACGAGCTAAGGAAATTTCAATAGGATTTTTGAAATATTCGTGTAACATATCATCTACTTGATCTGTCATCGTAGCAGAAAATAAAATGTTTTGACGTTTTTCGCTCATCATTGTAAATAAATGAATCAGTTGCGGACGAAAACCTAAACTCAACATTTCGTCAAATTCGTCAACCACTAATTTCTTCATTTCTTTGAATGATAATACATTGTCTATCGCCAAATCTAAAACACGACCTGGTGTTCCAACCAAAATATCAACGCCTTCATACACCAATAATTTTTGAGTATTGATGTTTACACCACCATAAATTCCTAAAACACGAACATTGATAAACTCTGTTAATTGCTCTAAAATATCGGTAACCTGAACAACTAATTCGCGTGTCGGAACCAAAATAACAATCTTTGGTTGATTCGTTTTAGAGTATTGATAAGTATTCAACAAGGGTAATAAGTAAGCCATTGTTTTACCTGTACCTGTTTGGGCAATTCCCATTATATCTCGTCCAGAAAGAATCGGTTTGAATGATTTTTCTTGAATTGGAGTTGGGGTTGTGATATTCAACTTTTCTAAAGCCGAACTCAATTGTTTTGTTAATTCGAAATCCGCGAATGTAGCTTTCATTTTGCAAAGATAAGTTTTCTTGATGACTTCTTAAAAACTCAATGTGCAATCCGTTCAAATTCGTTGAAACTTCGTACTTTTGCATTTCGATTAAGTAAAAAGGAATAAAATGAGTTTAAAACAATACATCACACAGAATGTTTTAGAAGCGATTCAAAACGTTTATCAAATTAACCCTGAATCTGTTGAAATTCAGTTTACAAGGAAAGAGTTTGAAGGTGATTATACATTGGTTGTTTTCCCATTAATCAGAACTTTGAAAGGTAAACCAGAAGAAATCGGTACTAAAATCGGTGAAAATTTGGTTGAAAATAATAAAATTACAGCGTTTAATGTTGTAAAAGGTTTCTTGAATATGAGTTTAAGCTCAGTAGAATTTTTAGAAAATTTTACTCAAAATGCTCAAAATTCAACTTTTGGAATTACGAAAGTTGATGAAAATTCGAAAACAGTAATGGTAGAATATTCATCGCCAAATACGAACAAACCTTTGCATTTAGGACATGTTCGTAATAATTTGTTAGGATTTTCAGTTTCTCAAATCATTGAAGCAGCAGGAAATAATGTGATTAAAACACAAATTATTAACGATCGTGGGATTCACATTTGTAAATCGATGATCGCTTGGGAAAAATTTGGAAATGGTGAAACGCCAGAATCTGCAAATATGAAAGGCGACCATTTGGTTGGAAAATATTATGTAGAATTTGACAAACATTATCGTCAAGAAATCAAAGAATTAGAAGCACAAGGAAAATCGGAAGACGAAGCGAAAAAAGAAGCTCCAATTTTCTTAGAAGCACAAGAAATGCTGCGTCAATGGGAAGCACATGAACCAAAAGTTATTGAGCTTTGGCAAAAAATGAACGGTTGGGTATATGATGGTTTCGCGAAAACGTACAAACGTCTTGGTGTTGCTTTTGACGAATATTTATACGAATCGAATACCTACATTTTAGGAAAAGATATTGTTGAAGATGGTTTAAACAAAGGTGTTTTCTACAAAAGAGAAGATGGTTCTGTTTGGATTGATTTGACAGCAGAAGGTTTGGACGAAAAATTAGTTTTACGTTCGGACGGAACTTCAGTTTATATAACGCAAGATTTGGGAACAGCTGTAGAGCGTTTCAAAAATAATCCGACGTTAGAAGAATTAACGTATGTTGTAGGTAATGAGCAAGATTATCACTTCAAAGTTTTATTCTTAATTTTGAAAAAATTAGGTTATTCTTGGGCAGATGCTTTACATCACTTATCTTACGGAATGGTTGATTTACCAAACGGAAAAATGAAATCGCGTGAAGGAACTGTTGTAGATGCAGATGATTTGATGCAAGAAGTTTACAATACAGCAAAAGAGATTTCTGAAGAATTAGGAAAATTAGACGGAATGTCTGATGATGAAAAAGCTGAATTGTACGAAATAATTGCGATGGGTGCTTTGAAATATTACATTTTGAAAGTAGATCCTAAGAAACGTATTTTATTCGATCCGAAAGAATCTGTCGATTTTAATGGAAATACAGGACCTTTTATTCAATATACTTTTGCGCGTATTCAGTCATTATTGAGAAAAGAATCACCAAAAGAATTTGATGCAAATGCATTAGAATTGAATGATGCTGAAAAAGAAATTATTCGCGCATTATACGATTTCGAAGATACAATTGATAAAGCTGCAATAGAAATGAGCCCTGCTTTGATTGCGAATTATGTGTATGAATTAGTGAAATTATTTAATTCATTCTACCAAAACAATCCAATCTTAAAAAATGAAGATGAAAATGTGAAAAACTTCCGTTTATATCTTTCTCAATGGGTTGCAAATACAATTCAGAATTCGTTACGTTTATTAGGAATTGGTGTTCCAGAAAGAATGTAATCGACTTATAAAATAAATAAAATGCCTCATCAATTTGGTGAGGTATTTTTTTAACTTTACAATATGAAAATAGGAGATTTACTGAAACAAAAAGATCCCCACGATAAATTTAATTTGAAACGATTTCACGATGCGCAAAGTTTTGTGTACGATGAAATTTTGATGGAAGTTCATGCAGGAAAAAAGCAAACGAATTGGATTGTTTTTATGTTTCCTCAATTAGTTGGTTTAGGTTCTAGTGATTCGTCATTAGAATTTTCAATTTCTTCAAAAGAAGAGGCGAGAGCTTTTGTAAAAGATGAAGAACTTTGGGGAAATTATTTAGAAGTTTTATCTGTATTATTAATGCGACATAAAGGCGTAATTCCGCAATTAATTTTCGGAAAAAATGATGCAATGAAACTGAAATCAAGTTTGACATTATTCAACTTTATAGTTCCGAAAGAAAAAATTATCAAAGATGTTTTGAAGTTTTTTTATGCAGATCAAGTCGATAAAAAAACATTAAGTATATTGAAACAAATGAATAAATAAAAAATCTCGAGCATTTGCTCGAGATTTTTTATTTACAACGAATTACGACTTTCTATTCCCAAAGTATTGTAAATAACCTTTAAATGATATTTCACGGTATTCTCAGAAATATAGAGTTCAGTTGCAATTTCTTTATTTGTAAATCCTTTCTTCACTAATTCGATGATATCCAGTTGTCTTTCCGAAAGATTATAATCACTTAAAATGATTTTCTTTTCAACTTGATTTGCGTTATTCGAATGATTAATCAAATCAGAAAGTTTATTTCTCATCCGTTCATTTTCATTTTCAACAAGTTTTCTTTTTTCGATGTTTATCTTGTAGAATTTATAAAGAACAATTAATAATATGATTAGAATTGTAGAAATAATAACTAGAAATAATCGGATATTTTTTTGATTTCGAACTTCTAAATCATTTCGTTTATTAATAATTTCTCGTTCTAAATTTTGTAATTTTCCACTTTGATTAATTGCATCATAATCAGTTGCAAGATCATTTACAATTAATCTTGTTTTGTATGCTTTTTCCCAATCTTCATTCTGTGCATAATACCAAGTAAGAGATTCATACATATTCAAAATATAAAGTTTTATACTATAATGTTTTGCATAATACAAACCTTTGTTAAAAGCTTCTAAAGCCTTCTTATTGTCCTTTGTTTCTGTATATAAGTGTAAAAGCTTTCTATAAATATTAGGTAAATGTTTGGGAGATTTTTGCTTCAAAATTTCTATACCATCCAAATAATCTTTTTCTGCTTGAATATAATTTTTATTTAAACTATTCATTGTGCCTAGAACAGAAATATAAAAACCATACGTTTCGGCATCCAAATATTTTAAATTAGATTTATTTACTTTTTGGAGCAATTCCTCAACCTTATCATATTTTAAATAATCAAATTGGATAAATATTCGTTCAATCAAAACTCTTGTCTCAACTTCGGCTTTGTATTTTGAACTTTTTAAACCATATTTTTCAGCAACGTTTAAATTTTCTTCTGCTTCTGGATAATTTAATAATGTTTTATACGTAAGATATTTTAACAAATACAAATTATATAAATCGTAATTCGTTACGTTTTTAGAATGTATAATACTATCTAATTTGATAATTGATTTATCAAATGAACCGATTTCATTATAATATGAGATTTCTTTCTTTAGAATTTCGGAATTTATTGTATTTCCTATCCCTACCTGGGTAAAAAATAATGTAAAGAAGATAAAAAGTATTTTGTTGTTCATTTTTATTATATAACTGATATTTAGTAAAGTAATTCAACTACCCGTAGGTAGTAATTATGAAACTACCTTTTAACTACTCCTGCAAAAATAGGAATTTATGTACTGAATCTTAAAATTTGCAAAGAATTTATTTAACACATAAATCTGGTGTTAATAGCTAATTATTTATTAAAAATGAAGACTATTTTATCTACTTTATTAGTACTGTTGTGTAGTTTGGGTTTTTCTCAAAATTTGGATTACAAAAATTTAAAACAATTTATTGGAAATCGTGTAAATGAGTTTGAAGATTTTTATAAGGTTTCTTCTACATCTATTGAAGACAATTTTGGAAATCAAAAAGTAATGTTCAATTCAGTAAAAATAGAACCATATACGTTGAATATTGAGGTAGAAACTGAAGGTAAAAATATAAAACGTATTGTGGTCAAAAATTCTGAAAATAGAACTAGTTTCTTTAAAAATATTGCAGAAGAAATAGAAAAAGAAGCTCCAATTAAGAAAAACTATAAGACGTATTATATTTCTTTAGTTAAGAACTCAACAAAAAAGAAAATCTATCAAGAATCAATTGATCAATTAATTGATTTATTGAAAAAACCGACTACCAATCTAAAAGAAAATTATGGTTTAATGGAATCTAGTCCTCTAAAAACCATAATTACAATCAACGAAACTGAAAGTATTTTAGAAATCAATTAAAATTAAGTCAATATTAAAAACAATTAACAATGAAAAACATTTTTATTTTAGGATTAGGTCTTATGGCTTCGGTAGCTTTTGGACAAGTAGATAAAATTTACAAACATTCTGGAGAAATTATCGAAGGTCAAATCAAACGTGTAGGTGAATTTACGGTAGAGTATACGTATGATGGAGAAGATGCTATACAGTCTTTGAGTAAATATTCTGTTAATAAAGTATTTTACGGGAAAAGTACGCGTATTGAGGATGTTTCTAATAAAATTGAAATTACTGATGATAAAGATTGGGGGAAAGTGATTATTTTGGAAGATAAGGCTTTAGTAGCAGGTCTAAAAAAAGGAGATGATTTGAAATCTAAAACAGGTATGATCAATTTCAGATCAGGAAATGGAAAAGATGAACGTGCAGAAAAAGTTTTAAAACAACAAGCTGCAGAGGTTAGATGCCCATTTATTTTATTATTATCTGATAAAATGACAGGTAAATCGGCAAAGAAAACAGGAAGTTGCTACAAGTATCAGTAATAGGATTACTAAGAACTTTTAACTATATAATGTACTATTAATTATTTGACAAATAAGTCGTGGTAACTCGCGGCTTATTTTCTTTTAAAAAATGAACAAAGAAATAGTGTATTCACGAAAACGCAAACGAACTACAAATTTTGGTTCAAAAAAAAAAATTACTTAGATATTTTGATTGTTGTTTCAATTATTATTGTCACAATCTCAGTTATAATCAACTATTTGAATTAATTTTTTAGAAATACTCGCTACTACTTCACTTTACTTTTGATCCACTTCGCAACGGGTTTCTCAAAATATTCAAACGTTAATGCACTTAAAATTAAAGCAATTACAAAATAAATTCCAATTTTCTGAAAATCATTGATTTTAGGTAAATATTGATTTCCATATTTTATCACAATCATATGAATCATGTAAAACGCAAAACTGATTTCACCTAAATAAACCAGAATTTTGTGTTGAAGTATTTTCGAAAAGAAACCTTTTTGTAAAGCAAAAATTAAAACAATTCCAACCATCGGAATCCAATAATAAATTCCATAACGAAAAGCTCTCGCAACATCATTGTGGAAGTAAAAAAAGATTGCCAAAACCGTAATTGCAGCGATTTCTATTAAAGTTCCTTTCGAAAAACTGATAGGCGTATCTTTTATCTTTTTATAGATTTGACAGGTAATAATTCCTAAAATAAAATCGAAACTGCGAACAATTGGATTGATGTAAAAAATCGCTTTTTCCAATTTCATATTTGTTCTGAAATAAGGTTCTGCAAAAATAATAATCGGAATAATTAGTAATAAAATATATTTCAGTTTCGGAAATTTATGCAACCAAATCACATAAAAAGGAAACATTAAATAGAAAAATAATTCGGTCGAAATACTCCATGAAACGTTATTAATAGAGAAATAAAAATCTTTTACCGGAATATAAGATTGCAATAAAAATAAGTTCGCACCTGCAATATCCCAATGAAAATAACCTTGCCAAACATTGATGATAACAAATGGTAACATGACACAAAAGGTTAGGACATGAAGTGGATAAATTCGAGCAATTCGCGCGATATAAAACTTCTTTTTATCAAAATTTGGATTGTCGATGACTTTCTTTTCGTAATTAAGCGCTATAACAAATCCGCTTAAAATAAAGAAAAAACCAACACCAAGATAACCTTCGAAAAAGACGTTATTTTTTAGATAATTATACCAAGCTAAATCAGTTTTTACAAACGTTAAATGGCTTAAGAAAACGACAAAAGCAAAGAAAAAACGTAAAGAAGTTAAGCTATTTAGCATTAGTCAATAATTTTAATTTCCATTTGATAATATTCGTCAAACATGCGAATAAATTCTTCCAATTTACTTTCTCTTACCGAAATTGTAAACATACATTTATCAGAAAAATGTTTGTCTTTAATCTCTCCAGAAATACGATCGACATTGCGTTCTACAATTCCTTGTTGATCATAGTTAAAAACCATTTTCACACGTTTTGAAACAAATTTTTCTACAATATTTGCTTCTTCTAACACAACTTGTGCCGCATATTTATAGGCTTTTACCAAACCAGGAATTCCTAATTTTGTTCCGCCAAAATAACGTACAGAAACAATTAAAACATTGGTGATTTCGCTTGATAAAATTTGATTATAAATTGGTAAACCAGCCGAACCATTTGGCTCTCCGTCATCATTTGCACGATGATTTTTACCATCTATTCCAAGAGCGTACGCGTAACAATGATGATTTGCATCGGGATGAATTTCGCGTAATTGATCCAAATAAATTTTGATGTCATCTTCATTTTCAACTGGATAAGCAAAATTAATAAACTTACTACCCAATTCTTTGAAAATTACATCTTCCACCGCTTTCTCGATTGTACGATAATTATCCGTCATGTTGTATTGAAAAGTAGCGCAAAGATAGTTTAAATAGTACTTTTAAAGAAAAAAGGTTTTATATTTATGAGTGATGAAAAAAATTATGAATGAATTTGAATGATAAAGTAATTTTAAATACTTTTTTAGGAAAACAGAATACAAATGATTTAAAAGATGGAAATCATTATTAGATTTTAATTGGAGAAAGTGGAAAAGTTATTGAAATAAATAATGATTTATTTGAAGGAAGAGTTTTAGTGTTATTTGATAAAGATTTAGATGAATTAAATCTGTAATAATCATAATCTTTCAAAAACTCTCTTTGGATATTAGAAACTGATTTAATAATTGATAAAAGGTAATAAAAAAAGAACCTCATTTCTAAGGCTCTTCAATTTCTATTCTATTTTCGAAAATATTTAATTCATCATTCAAAAAGCGATGCTTTTCAGTTCGAGTTCCTTTCAGTCGAGGAGCTAAAATTCCTTCATTCCAAATAGTATCCGAACTCAAAATTCGTGCTTCATCCCACAAATCAGCATCAATAAAATGTTGTATGGTATCACTTCCGCCTTCAATAATCAAGGATTGAATATTGTTTTCGTACAAATAATCCATTACTTGTGGCAATATTTTTTGCGTAAAATCTAATTGAACAAGTTCTAAATTTTCTTCAGAACAATTTTCAATCGAATTGAAAATTACAGTAGGTTGCGTTTGATCAAACAAATGGAAACTTCTCGGAATAGCTAAGTTTTTGTCAATAGCAATTCTTAACGGATTATTTCCTTCCCATAATCGCGTGTTAAGCTGCGGATTATCAATTAAAGCTGTGTTTTTTCCAACCAAAATAGCTTGTTCTTCTGTTCGCCATTTATGCACTAACTGTTTTGTATATTGGTTTGTAATCCACAATTGTACATCATCACGCCCCATATATCCATCTTCAGTTTGCGCCCATTTTAAGATAATATACGGACGTTTTTCCTGATGAAATGTTATAAAACGCTTATTGAGTTTGATACATTCTTTTTCCAAAACGCCTAAAGTTACATCAACACCATTTTTCAGCAAACGCAAATAACCTTGTCCATTTACTTTCGCAAAAGGATCTAGAGTTCCGATTACGACTTTGGGAATTTCTTTTTCTATAATCAAATCCACACAAGGAGGCGTTTTTCCGTGATGTGAACAAGGTTCTAACGTAACATATAACGTAGATTCTTTTAATAATTCTTGATTTTTAACCGAATTAATTGCGTTCACTTCGGCGTGTGGTCCACCATATTCTGACGTAAAACCTTCGCCTATAATTTTGTTGTTATGTACAATAATAGAACCAACAAACGGATTAGGATATGTTGTTCCTAACCCGTTTGTTGCAATTTGTATACAACGAGCCATATATTGCTCATCGATAGATTGTTGTGTCATGCCCAAAAATTATGCATTAAAATCAATATTGAATAATGTTTTCAGTTTGATTTCTGCTTCAATTAATTTTTTACGTTTATCGTCAATTTGCTTGTAAACATCTTTTAAAAAAGGATTGTTCTCATTTGCATTCGAAAAGAAATGTACATTATTATCCAATTGATTAATCTCTTTTTCTAAATCCTCAATTATTTTACGTGTTTTTCTAATCTCATCATCCAATAAATTTCCATTATTTCCAGATTTTACTTTATTGACAAATGATTTCAACTTATAATCGCTCAATTCATTTTTAGAAAGATTTAAAGCATCTAACTTTTTGTGGTAAACATCTGTAAATTCTTGATTGATTGAAGTTTTTTCTGATGGAACTTTTCCTAAACTTGTCCAATTATGTTGAATTTCTTCTAATTGTTTCAACGCCTCATCTTTGTCTTCAGAAATCGTTTGATTTTTGAAATCGTTTAAGAAAGCTTGTTTCTTTTCTAAATTTTGTTCCAATTTTTGATTCGCTTGTTCGTGACGTTTTTTGTAACGATCAAAGAATTGATTACATGTATCTTTGAATTCTTTCCAGATTTTGTCTGAATTTTTTCTCGGAACATGTCCAATTTTTTTCCAATCATTTTGGATTTTTTTAATCACTTGTACAGAAGCATTCCAATCTGTGCTATCTGTATGTTGTTTTGCGATTTCCAACAAAGCTAATTTCTTTTCAAGATTCAATTGTTGCTCTGATTTTAGATTTTTATAGAAATCATTTTTGATGTGATTAAATTGTCTTGTAACTTCTTTGAAAGCTTCCCAAGTTGCAGAATTTTTATCTTTCGGAACACGTCCAATTGTGATAAAATTTTCACGCAAAGAGTTTATTTCAGAAATAGCTTTTTGCCAATCGCCATGCGATTTTGTTGTTGCTTGCTCAGAAATTTCTTTGATACGAACGATAATTTGATTTTTCTTCTCTAAATTATCTTTTTGCTCTTGTTTTATTTTTTCATTCAATTCACCTTTACGGTCATGAATTTTATTTGTTAATTCTTTGAATTTTTGCCACGTTGGTTCGCGCAAATCTTCTTGTACAGGAACGGCTTCTTCTTTCCATAAACGATGCAAATATTGCAATTCGTTCAAAGCTTTTTGCACGTTTTGCTCTCCAATTAATTCTTCCGCACGTTTAATAATCGATTGACGAACTTCAAGATTATGTGCATAATCTAAGGTTTGCAATTCCTTATTCATATCCAAATACGTGTAGAAATTATCTAGATGGAAAAAATAATTTTTGAATACATTTTCAGCATTTTTGCTCGGAATTCTTCCTGCATTGTGCCAACGAGTTTTTAACTCACGAAATTTCTTGAACATTGCCGCCGAAGAATCACTTGGTTCTTGATACAAGGCTTTTAATTCGTCAATAATTTCTAAACGTTCTTTTAAATTATCAGATTCCTTTTTTTCGTTTTCTTTATGAAAAACTGCTAACTGATTTTTGAAATCGTTGTAAACAGCGTTAAATTTTGCTCTAAAAGATGTTTCGTATTTAAAATCTAATTCATCACCACCTTCACTTAAGAAAGCTTCTTTTTTCGCAGCTTCATCTTCTTCTAATTTAGCTTTGAATGCATCACGAATTTGATTAAAATGCTCGCGAATCTCTTGAACATCATATTTACTCAATAGATTTTTTGCTTCGTTAATCAAAACATCAAAACTAAATGTTTCGTAATCTTTGAACGAAATATCGCTTATTTTTTCTTGGTTCGTTAACTCTTCGGTTTTATAAGATTCCGTGTTAGAGTCGTTTGTAGTTGCAGGTTTAGGTAATTGTTCTCCGTCTGCATTTTGCAGGTTATCCATTTCAGTATTCATAAGAAATTAAGTTTTGTTTCTCAAATCTAATAAAATTTGAGGACAATATCAAGTCTATTTTGTACGATTATTCCAAATTTCCCAAGCTTTTTCGGCTTGTAGAACCAACATTTCGTGACCATTTTTTATTTTGGCTCCGTTTTGTTGACCATTTTCTAAAAATTTTGTCAATGGTGGATTGTAAATCAAGTCGTACAATAGATGATTTTCGTTAATAAATTGATAGGGTAGAAGTGGAGCGTTTTCAATAGTTGGAAAAGTACCAACTGGAGAACAATTCACAATAATTTGATGATTATGAATGATTTCTTTATTTAATTCATCATAAGAATAATGATTTTCGGTTTTTGTTCTCGAAACAATTTTATAGTCAATTTTCAATAAATTAAGAATATAAAAAACCGCTTTTGCAGCGCCTCCATTTCCTAAAACCAACGCTTTTTTGTGATGAGGTTCTAAAAGAGGTTCTATCGAATGATGAAAACCGTAACAATCTGTATTATGTCCGATTCGTTTTCCATCTTTTATTAAAACGGTATTTACCGCACCAATTGCTTTGGCTTCTGGCGATAATTCGTCCAAAAGTGGAATGATTTCTTGTTTGTAAGGAATTGTGACATTAAAGCCCACTAAACCTTCGGTTTCGAATACTTTTTCTACTTCATCGATTTGCTGTAAATCAAAAACATTGTAGACAGCGTCTACAATGTTCTCGTTTTTAAATTTTTCAGCAAAATAAGATTTAGAAAATGAATAAGAAATATTTCTTCCGATTAATCCAAATTGTCTCATTCTTCTGTTTTATTTTTATTGAATTGAGCTTTCACGATTCGGATAATCAACGGCATATTCGCCAATAATATAATTCCGAAAATGAATTTCTCTAAATTATTTTTTACAATGTCAAACTGACCTAATGTGTGTCCCAAAAGCGAAATAACGCCAACCCAAAGCACCGCGCCTATAAAACTATAGGTAATAAATGTGCGATAATTAAGGTTTGTAACACCACAAATAAATGGAATTATAGTACGAACAACAGGCATAAAACGAGCAATAATAATTGCTTTTTTACCATTTTCGTTAAAAAATTCTGTTGCTTTTTCGATATGTTTCTTTTTAAGAAACCACGAGTCTTTTCGTCCTAAAATCCAACCGCCAAATTTTCGTCCAACATAATAATTTACGTTATCACCAAGAATTGCTGCAACCATCAGTAACGGAATAATATATTCGATATGCAAATGGTTTTGGTCATCGCTTGCTGCAATCATTCCAATCGAAAAGATTAGTGCATCTCCAGGTAAAAAAGGCATTAAAAATGACATGATAATTAAACCAGTTTCAGCGAAAATTATCAGGAATAAAATAACATATATCCAATAACCGTAATTATTGATAATGTCCATTAATACCTTGTCTGGGCGTTGAACAAAATTGGTGATAAACTCAATAATAGATTGCATTTTTTATTTTTTAAGCTCTAATTATATCAGCTCCAATAGCACGTAAACGTACATCGATATCTTCATAACCACGGTCAATTTGATCGATATTATGAATAACAGTTTTTCCTTTTGCAGAAAGTGCAGCTATCAATAAAGACATACCAGCACGAATATCTGGAGAAGTTAATTCAGCTCCTTTTAAAGGTGTTTCGTGATTAAGACCAATAACAGTTGCACGGTGCGGATCACATAAAATAATTTGCGCTCCCATATCAATTAATTTATCCACGAAGAATAAACGAGACTCGAACATTTTTTGGTGGATCAAAACGCTTCCTTTTGCTTGAGTGGCAATTACCAAGATAATTGATAATAAATCTGGCGTAAATCCTGGCCAAGGCGCATCAGAAATTGTTAAGATAGAACCGTCAATAAAACGCTCGATTTCGTAATGTTCTTGAGCTGGAATATAAATATCGTCATCGCGACGTTCTAATTTGATTCCTAATTTTCTGAAAACATCTGGAATAACACCTAAATTTTCCCAGGAAACATTTTTGATTGTTAATTCAGATTTTGTCATTGCTGCTAAACCAATCCAAGATCCAATTTCGATCATATCTGGTAAACATGTATGTTCAGTTCCGCCTAATTTCTCAACTCCTTCAATCGTTAAAAGATTCGAAGAAATTCCAGAAATTTTAGCACCCATTCTGTTCAACATTTTACACAATTGTTGAATGTAAGGCTCACATGCAGCGTTGTAAATAGTTGTTGTTCCTTTTGCTAAAACTGCAGCCATAATAATATTTGCAGTTCCTGTTACAGAAGCTTCTTCCAATAACATATAAGAACCTTGCAATCCGTTTTCGTCTACTTCTACACCGTAGAAATCTTCGTCTGGATTGAAGCGATATTTTGCTCCTAACGCAAAGAAACCTTCGAAGTGCGTATCTAAACGACGACGCCCAATTTTATCTCCTCCAGGTTTCGGCATAAAAGCTTCTCCGAAACGAGCTAAAAGTGGTCCCATTAACATGATTGATCCACGTAATGCAGCACCATCTTTACGAAATTGTTTTCCTTTTAAATAATCTAATCGTAATTCGTCGGCTTGGAAAGTAAAATCTCCTTTTCCATTTTTTTGTGTTTTTACGCCTAAATCACCCAAAATTTCAATCAAACGATTGACATCTCGGATGTCTGGAATATTTTTAACACGAACTTGTTCATTGGTTAATAAAACCGCACATAAAATTTGTAGTACTTCATTTTTAGCACCTTGCGGAGTAATTTCTCCTTTCAAAGGTTTCCCTCCCTTTATTTGAAATGTAGCCATTTAGTTGTATTAAATAGTTTTGATTTAACCTTTATTGTTTCGAACGTTTTGGTTTCGATTGTTGTTATTTTGATTATTTCGGTTATTGTTGTTTTGACGATTATTCGAATTTTGGTTATTATTTCGATTGTTGTTATTTTGATGATTACGATTATTGTTTTGGTAACATCTATTGTTTTGATTGTTGTTTGAATGATTATTATTCGAATTTAAACGATCAGGAGAAACCAAATGATCATCAACTTTTCTCAAATCAATTTTACCATCAGATAATTCGTACAAATGATTAAAAATAACTTGATCATCAACAGTATCTTTATTCCAAAGTAAATAACATTTTTTCATGTGATTGGCAATCGCAAAGTACAAACCTTCGCGTTTTTCGCCTTCTTCCCACGTTACAGCAACATCAATCATTTTACGAATATTGTTTCCGTAATATCTGTATTTATAGATGCTTTTTGGATATTCTACTTTATTTGGTTTACTATTTACCGTATCTTTTTTTGTCGGAATTGGATAAGGAGATTTTACATCCAAATCAAATTCTGCCATGATAAAAAGTTGATCCCAAAGTTTATGTTGAAAATCTGGTACATCGCGCAAGTGAGGATTTAATTCTCCCATTACTTCAATTATAATTTCGGCAAATCCGTTGCGTTCTGTTTCGTCTGTTATTGTTTTACAATGATTTACCATTTCTTGAATATGACGACCATATTCTGGAATAATCAATTGCGAACGAAGTGTATTATATTCCATTAAATTTTCTAATGTATTGGTTACAAATTTACAAAATTCTATCCGATTATTTGGGTAGAAAAGGTGTATTGATTGCTAATTTTTTATTAAATTTTATTCCTTAAAAAACGATTATAGTCGGAAGAAGATAAGCCGTAAAACAAGATTTTGTCTATTTAATTCAAAACAGTTAAAAATCTTTATCACCAAGGAAAATTAAGTTAAAACCTTTTGGTTGTCAACAAATATAGTATTTTCTTTTAATAAAAAGTAAATTTGGGTTTTTGTTTGAATGATTTAAATGAATATATTTTTAATTTAAACTTTATCCTCAAATTACACGCATTCAACGTATCTTTAGGGCAATTAAACAATAAATTATGAAAATAAAGTCGATAATAGCACTTTTTTTTCTCGCTACCACTTTTACTTTTGCTCAAACAAAACAGATTTTAATTGAAAATGTTAGAATTTTAGATCATCAAACTCAAGCATTAACATCGCCGATGAATGTTTTGGTTTCTGGGCAAAAAATTGAAAAAATTAGTTCTGCAAAAATTTCTTCACCTAATCAAGACGTTGTAAAAATTAATGGAGGAGGAAAAACGTTGATGCCAGGTTTGATAGATGTTCATGTACACATGGTATTTGGTTCATTGACGATGGCGCAAATGATGTCGCCAGATATGTCCGAAGAAATGTTAATGAATAAGGTTGGCGAAGCTTCCCACAAAATGTTGATGCGTGGTTTTACGAGTGTTCGTGATGCTGGTGGGCCAATTTTTCCCTTGAAATTAGCCATCGATAAAGGTAAAGTTGCAGGGCCTAGAATTTGGCCTTCGGGTGCAACGATTAGTCAAACAGCTGGTCACGGAGATTTTAGAACTCCTGATGAACGTTCGCGTCGTTTTTTTGGTAAAGCATCTCGTGCAGAGGAATTAGGAGCTACTTTTATTGCTGATGGAAGAGATGAAGTTTTGACTGCAACAAGAGAGAATTTACGTTTTGGTGCGAGTCAAATCAAATTAATGGCAGGTGGAGGAACGTCTTCTGCTTATGATCCGATTGATGTTACACAATATACTTTTGACGAAATGAAAGCTGCAGTTGATGCTGCTGAAGATTGGGGAACGTATGTAATGGTACATGCCTATACGCCGAGAGCTGTGCAACGTGCTGTGGAAGCAGGAGTGAAGTCAATTGAGCATGGTCAAATGTTAGATGAAGAAACATTAAAAATTCTTGCCAAAAAAGGAGTTTGGTTAAGCCTTCAAAATTTGATGGATAATAATGAAAACATGGACGAGCAGCGAAAAGAAAAACGTAAACCAGTTTTGGATGGTCAAGATAAAGTTTGGCCTTTAGCAAAAAAACTTGGTGTGAAGCTTGCATGGGGAACGGATTTCTTGTTTGAACCTGAGTTGAATGATGATCAAAATAGTTACATATTACGTCTTCAAAAATGGTTTACAAATGCCGAAATTTTAAAGATGGTTACGCAAGATAATGGAGAATTGTTGCAATTATCTGGTTTAAGAAGTCCATATCCAGGGAAATTAGGCGTTGTTGAAGAACAAGCTTTAGCCGATTTGATTTTGGTTGATGGAAATCCGTTGAAAGATTTATCATTAATTGCTAATCCTGATAAAAATTTTTTAGTGATTATTAAAGATGGACAGATCTATAAGAATACAATTAAAACTAAAAAGTAAAATTATCGTACATCATAAAAAAAACGAGGTTAATTTTTATTTTACCTCGTTTTTTTAGTTATAAAAATTAGAAATTTTAGATCTTATTTATCGGCTTGAAATTTGTTGAAAAAGTCAATGGTTTGTTTATAAAAATGTTGATTTTGAATAAGTAAAACTGTAAATTAATAATTAAATCTTAATAAAAATGTCAATACCAGAGAATGTTTATTATAGAGTAATTCTTCCAGAAGATGAGATTATAGCTACTTTACTTATTGTCCATGGTATGCAAGAACATAGTGGGCGATATGAAAATTTTGCAAAGTATTTGGCTGACAAAGGAATTCTAGTTTTGTTATATGATCATTTAGGACATGGAAGAACAGCTAAAATAGAAGAAGATTACAGTTTTTTCTGCTTAGATAATCCAAAAGAAAATTTAATAAAGACGGCAAAAGATTTAGCTAAATTGTTAGAGAATGAATACCCTTTATTACCACATTTTATTTTGGGGCATTCAATGGGATCGTTTATAACACGTTGCCTACTTCAAGAATATGGAAATCATTTTGATGGTGCTATAATTATGGGAACAGGAGGTAGAATTCCTGGAATTAAATTATTGAGTAGTTTTTTAAGTCTTCTAAATAAATTGATTCCTCATAAAAGAAGTAAATTACTTAATAA
>NZ_JAOCDJ010000034.1:0-25173 GCF_029840885.1 Empedobacter sp. GD03861 | reverse complement strand
AAAGTATTAATAATTCGTGCAATTTTCAACACTTTTAAGGATAAAAATTAACATTTTTAAAACTTTCAAACCAAAACTCTTTATCATTTAAGATATTTTATATTGTAAAAAGCTTATTAAACAGAAAATTTTTCTATATATATCATTCCATATTTATATATTTAGCAAAAAACAATCGATTTCATTATTAATATCTAAATATTATTTTGTTATATCCATATTCAATAGAAAATCTTTAAATTTGGGACCAAACAAAGTAACTTTTTAAGATGGAAACCGATACGATTTTGATCACCGGCGCTTTAGGACAAATTGGTTCTGAATTGGCTGAGAAATTAAAAACCATTCATGGAAAAAATAATGTAATTATTTCTGATATACGTGATCCTAAAGATGTTGATTACGACGGGATTTACGAAGTAATTGATGTAATGGATGCTGATCGAATAAAAGAAGTCATTGCAAAACACAATATTAAAACTGTTTATCATTTAGCGGCTCTACTTTCTGGTACAGCTGAAAAAAATCCAATGTTTGGTTGGAAATTAAACATGGACACTTTACTTACTTTCCTTGAATTAGCGAAAGATAAAGTAATCGATAAAATCTTTTGGCCTTCTTCTATTGGCGTTTTTGGTCCAGATACACCAAAAGACAATACACCACAAAATACAATTCAAACTCCTTCTACAGTTTATGGCATTTCCAAATTGTCAGGAGAATATTGGTGCAAATGGTACCAACAAAATCATAATGTAGACGTTCGTTCTGTTCGCTTTCCTGGTCTTATTTCTTGGAAAACTCCTGCTGGAGGTGGAACTACAGATTATGCAGTTGATATTTATTACAAAGCAATTGAAGATGGAAAATATACTTCTTTCTTGAAAGAAGGAACTTATTTACCAATGTTGTATATGGATGATGCAATAAATGCCATTATTGAATTAATGTCTGCTGATCCAAAACAATTAGGTGAATTTAAATCTTATAATTTAGGAGGTTTAAGCTTCGCACCAGAACATTTAGCAGCAGAAATCAAAAAACATATTCCAAATTTCACAATCGATTATGCGCCAGATTTCCGTCAAGCTATTGCAGATTCTTGGCCGTCTTCTATCGATGATTCTGTTGCAAAAGCAGATTGGGGATTTGAACCAAAATTTGATATCGATAAAATGACAACTACAATGTTAGACAATTTGAAAATAAAATTAGGTAAAGCTTAATTTTTTCTTACAATACAATATTTTAGGAATGCTCTTTGATAATTTTTGGTTAAAAAACCACAAAATATGTCAGGAGCATTTTCTAATTTAAAAAATATCGTCCATCTACTAAAATCTGTTAATTTAGAGCAATTAAATAAAATTTCTCAAAAAGTAGATTTACCTCTTTTAATGGAAAACTTTTCTAAACTTGATGATAAACAACTTCAAGGAATGATGAAAATGTTAAATCCAAATAAAAAACACAAAGAACTTCCTCCAATTGATGGTGATTTCTACGATGTTTTTCACACTTTAACTCCAGAACAGCGTGAATTACAATTAAAAGTAAGAGCTTTTATGGAAAAAGAAGTTAAACCAATTGTTAATGATTATTGGCTTCGCGATCAATTTCCTTTTGAATTAATTCCAAAATTTAAAGAACTTAACATTTGCGGCGTCACTTACGACGGTTATGGTTGTCCAAATTTACCTTTTATTATGGAAGGCGTTTTAGCTATGGAAATGGCTCGTGTTGATGCTTCGATCGCCACTTTTTTTGGTGTTCAATCAGGTCTATCAATGGGATCAATTTATATGTGCGGATCGGAAGAACAAAAAGCAAAATGGTTACCGCAAATGCAAAAATTTGATAAAATTGGCGCTTTTGGATTAACTGAACCCGAAGTTGGTTCTGGTGCGGCAGGAGGTTTGACCACAACATGTAAAAAAACAGAAGAAGGTTGGATTTTAAATGGTCAAAAGAAATGGATTGGAAATGCAACTTTTGCAGATTTAGTGATTATTTGGGCAAGAGATTTGGATGATGGAGAAGTAAAAGGTTTTATTGTAGAGAAAGATAATCCTGGTTTTTCTGTAGAAAAAATCAAAGGAAAAATGGCTTTACGAATTGTTCAGAATGGCTTGATTACTCTGAAAGATTGTTTAATTACAGAAGAAAATCGTTTACAAAATGCTAATTCATTTAAAGATACAGCAAAAGTATTGCGAATGACAAGAGCTGGAGTTGCTTGGATGGCAACTGGCTGCGCGCGCGGAGCATATGAAAGCGCTTTAGATTACACTCGAAATCGAAAACAATTTGGGAAACCAATTGCTTCTTTTCAAATGATACAAGGACATTTGGTCGAAATGTTATCTAATTTAACAGCAATGCAAACTTTAGTTTTTCGCTTATCTGAAATGCAAGACGAGGGAATTTTACTAGACGAACACGCATCTTTAGCAAAAGTTTTTTGTACAATGAGAACACGAGATGTCGTTTCACGAGCACGAGAAGTAATGGGCGGAAATGGAATATTATTAGAGCATGACGTCGCTCGCTTTGTTGCTGACTCTGAAGCAATTTATAGCTACGAAGGCACAAAAGAAATTAATTCACTTATTGTAGGTCGATCTATTACAGGATTTAGCGCGTTTGTATAAATAAAATTTAAAAATCCCAATAAATTAATTTATTGGGATTTTTTATCTACTTTTTGTTCTCCAAAAAAGTTTCAAAAGCTTTTTCGAATTCTTCTAATGTGATTAAGTGTGTCATTTCAGCATCGAAAATTTGTTCAATATTTCCGTTTTGTTTTTGAAGATTTTCTACAAATTCAATCTGAAATTTTGGTTCGATCACATCATCTTTTAAACCTGTAAAAATTAAATTTGATTTTGTTGGAACTCCTTTTAATAATTGTTCTGGCAAAAATGGTTTTAAACGTTCTACCGCAATTACAGCAGGATTAAACATCAAAACTGGAACATTTAATAGTAATCCCAAATAATAACTTATCATTCCACCTAAACTTGTTCCTGCAATAAATTCGATTGGTTCTTTTGTAAAATGTTCTACCAAATCTTGAATCAAAGTTGGTGCATTATCGTAATCAATTGTTGGTGCGTAACATTCTCCCAAAGAGTCTAAATATTCTCTCTTTTCATCTGTTACAAAACCTTGGTAGCCGTGTAAGTATGCAAATTTCATTTATTTAAAATTTTATTTTTTTATTAATGATTGTTGAATCAAAGGAAATTCATCTTCAATTCTTTTGTTATCTTGGATATTATCATAATCATTATCACCGTATTCAAGTCCAATATTAATAAAACTAATTAGTATTGCTTTTTCATCATTTGTTAAATTATTTATAGTTTTTAAAAACTCATCTTCTCCAATCATATAAATAATTTGTGTTAATACATAACCTAAATCATAA
Source organism: Empedobacter sp. GD03861 (assembly GCF_029840885.1). Classification (NCBI taxonomy): domain Bacteria; kingdom Pseudomonadati; phylum Bacteroidota; class Flavobacteriia; order Flavobacteriales; family Weeksellaceae; genus Empedobacter; species Empedobacter sp. GD03861. Next base: position 21,743 of record NZ_JAOCDJ010000034.1, on the reverse strand, counting down.
GCACTTTCTCCATCAACAGTATTTGATAACACTATAAAATCTCTAAAAGCATCTGATTCCATTCTAAAAGCTGAGTCAATAATTCCTTTCAACTTCCAAGACATTAAATCAGATCTATTGTTAATTGAATATGGAATTACTACTTTTTTGTATTCTTTAACAGTACAACTTATTGTAAGAATGGTCATAAGTGCAATAGCTATAGTCTTAATCATAAATTACAATTAAAAAGTAAAAATACTAAAAAACCCTTTCCGAAAATTTCAGAAAGGGTTAAAAGTTATATAAAAAATCTTTTTAGTTTACTGATTCAGTTTCCTCTACAGATTCTTCTTTTTGAGCATTTGGTAATTCTCCTTTGAACAAGAACGAAATAATTTCTTTGTTCACTGTATCCAACATTCTTTGGAAAATATGGAAAGATTCTTGTTTGTAAACAACCAACGGATCTTTTTGCTCGTAAACCGCATTTTGAGACGTTTTACGTAAATCATCAACATCACGTAAATGCTCTTTCCAGTTATCATCAATCAAACTTAATACAACTGATTTTTCGAAATCTTTGATTAACGTTTTTCCTTGAGATTCGTATGCTTCTTTCAAATCACAAACAACTGTCATTTGACGAATTCCGTCTGTAAATGGTACTTGAATACGAGAGAACATATGTCCTTGATTCTCGAAAACATTCGAAATTACTGGGAAAGCTGTTTCTGCAACATATTTCATACGTGCTTTGTAATCTTCAATTGCTGCGTCGTACGTAATATTTGTTAAATCTTTGATTGATTTAGATCTAAATTCATCTTCAGTAACAGGAGTTCCCATTGTAAAGAATTTAATTAAATCTAATTCATATTGATCAAAATCTTCGAAATCTTTGTTAGATTTTACAACAGAAGCCGCAACATCATAAATCATATTTGCAATATCAACTTCCAAACGATCTCCGAACAATGCATTGTGACGACGTTTGTAAATTACTTCACGTTGTTTATTCATTACATCATCATACTCTAACAAACGTTTACGAATACCGAAGTTATTTTCTTCTACTTTTTTCTGTGCACGCTCGATAGATTTTGTAATCATAGAATGTTCAATCACATCACCATCTTTGTGTCCCATACGGTCCATTAATTTTGCAATTCTTTCTGAACCGAATAAACGCATTAATGAATCTTCTAATGAAACGAAGAATTGAGATGATCCTGGATCTCCTTGACGACCAGCACGACCACGTAACTGACGGTCTACACGACGAGAATCGTGACGTTCAGTACCAATAATTGCTAAACCTCCAGATTCTTTTACTTCTTTCGTTAATTTAATATCGGTACCACGACCAGCCATATTCGTTGCAATTGTTACAGCTCCTGGTTTACCAGCTTCTGTTACAATATCAGCCTCGCTTTTGTGTAATTTTGCATTTAAAACATTGTGATTAATTCCACGTAATTTTAATGCTTTTGATAATAACTCAGAAATCTCAACATTAGTTGTTCCAACTAAAACTGGACGTTTGTCATCTTGAGATAAACGAACAATTTCCTCGATTACTGCTTTATATTTTTCACGATTTGTTTTGAAAACAATATCGTTTTTATCGTTACGTAAAATTGGGCGGTTTGTTGGAATAGAAACAACATCTAATTTGTAAATTTCCCAGAACTCACCTGCCTCAGTTTCCGCTGTACCAGTCATACCTCCTAACTTATTGTACATACGGAAATAGTTTTGTAATGTAATTGTCGCAAACGTTTGTGTAGCTGCTTCAATTTTTACATTCTCTTTCGCTTCAATTGCTTGGTGCAATCCATCCGAATAACGACGACCATCCATAATACGACCTGTCGATTCGTCAACGATTTTTACTTCACCTTCAACCACAACATACTCGATATCTTTTTCGAATAATGTATATGCTTTTAACAATTGGCTTAAAGTATGGATACGCTCAGATTTGATTGAGAAATCACGGAAAAATTCTTCTTTCATTTGAAGAATTTCTTCTTTAGTTTTTCCTGAATTTTCAATTGCTCCAATATTTGTCGAAACATCTGGTAAAATGAAGAAATTCTCATCTTCCATTCCTTTAGACAAATACTCGATTCCTTTATCTGTTAAATCTGATTGATTTTGTTTTTCATCAATAACAAAGTATAAATGCTCGTCAACTTTTGGCATTTCACGGTTATTATCCTGAATAAAATGCGCTTCTGTTTTTTGTAATTGAGCACGAATACCATCTTGAGATAAGAATTTGATTAATGGTTTGTATTTTGGTAAACCACGGTAAACTTGGTATAATTTGAAACCACCTTCTTTTAAATCTCCTTGTTTGAATAATGTTTTTGCTTCGTTTAATGTTTTTCCTAACATCTCACGTTGCATTTGATATAAACGATCAATTTTTGGTCTTAATACATCAAATTCGTGACGATCTCCTTGTGGAACTGGACCAGAAATAATCAATGGTGTACGAGCATCATCAATTAAAACTGAATCGACCTCATCGACAATCGCAAAATTTAATTCACGTTGTACCAAAGCATCTGGTGTATTTGCCATATTGTCACGTAAATAGTCGAAACCAAATTCGTTATTTGTTCCATAAACAATATCAGATGCATACGCATCGCGACGACCTGGAGAGTTTGGTTGGTGATTATCGATACAATCTACTGATAAACCATGAAAAGAGAAAATTGGACGCATCCACGCCATATCACGTTTTGCCAAGTAATCATTCACCGTTACTAAGTGAACTCCACGACCAGTTAGTGCATTTAAGTAAATAGGTAAAGTTGCAACCAACGTTTTACCTTCCCCTGTTTGCATCTCCGCAATACGACCTAAGTGTAAAGCGGTACCTCCAATAAACTGAACATCGTAATGAGACATATCCCATGTTACTTGACGACCTGCTGCATCCCAAGAGTTTTTCCAGATTGCAGTATTATCATCTTTAAGAGAAACGAAATCGTGTCCACGATTTACCAAAACTTTATCAAACTCAGAAGCTGTAACTTCTAACGTTTCGTTTTCAGTAAAACGTTTCCCTGTTTCGCGCATTACAGCAAAAGCTTCTGGTAAGATTTCTAATAAAATCTTCTCTTCTACTTCGTATGCTTCTTTATTGATTTTATCAATTTTAGCGTATAAATCTTCTTTTACACCAAAATCTTCTGTTTCCTCAACTTGTTTTTTTAACTCTTCAATTTGAGTTTTGAAATCTTTAGTCGCATCAGCTAATTTAGCTTTAAACTCTAAAGTTTGCCCTCTTAATTCATCAATTGATAATGAACTAAGCTTTTGACCAGCTTCATTCGCTAAGTCAACATATTTTCGTAATTCTTTTACATCTTTGGCATTCTTATCACCTAAGAAACCTTGTAAAATTTTGTTTAAAATATTCATATTTTTCTGCGTTCTTCGTCAAAATTAGCCACAATATATTTGAGACTAATTAAGATGCAAATATACGTTAACTATGTTAGTTATAGATTATAGAATCGAAAAAAGCCCCAATTTGGGCTTTTTTATTTTTAATATTCGTCCTCGTTCCAAAGGAAATCGTCGTCCGTTGGATAGTCAGCCCAAATTTCTTCAATGCTTTCGTAAGAATCTCCTTCATCCTCAATAGATTGTAAGTTTTCTACAACTTCCAAAGGTGCACCAGTACGAATTGCGTAATCAATTAATTCATCTTTTGTTGCTGGCCAAGGTGCATCACTTAAATAAGATGCTAATTCTAAAGTCCAATACATAGCTTATATTTTTTATTATTAGTAGAGACAATTAAACTCTAATTTATTTTCTAAAATTTGATTTTTTGCAAATCAAATAATCTGCCAAAGTCAAACTGTCAGTATTTATGTTAAAATTAAATTTTTTCGTTCTCTATATTTATTTAATTTTATGCCTAAATATAACGAAAATGGACACGAATATAACAAAATTATTTGCAATAAAATATCCAATTATTCAAGGTGGTATGATTTGGAATAGTGGTTGGCGATTAGCGTCAGCTGTAAGTAATGCTGGAGGACTAGGTTTAATAGGTGCTGGAAGCATGTATCCTGATGTTTTACGCGAGCATATAAAGAAGTGTAAAGCTGCTACAAATCATTCTTTTGGCGTTAATGTTCCAATGCTTTATCCGAATATTGAAGAAATTATGCAAATTATTGTGGAGGAAGGTGTAAAAGTTGTTTTTACTTCTGCCGGAAATCCAAAAACGTGGACAGAAACTTTAAAAAAAGAAGGAATAACTGTTGCACATGTTGTCAGTAGTGTCAAATTTGCATTAAAATCTCAAGATGCAGGAGTGGATGCTGTCGTGGCAGAAGGTTTTGAAGCTGGCGGACATAATGGCAGAGAAGAAACCACTACACTTTGTCTTATTCCGAATGTGAAACGTCAAATCGATATTCCATTAATTGCTGCTGGAGGAATTGGAACAGGTTCTCAAATTTTAGCAGCATTTGCATTAGGTGCAGATGGAGTACAAATTGGTTCTCGTTTTGCTGCAACTCAGGAATCTTCTGCTAATCAAGCTTTCAAAGATGTGATTGTAAATGCGCAAGAAGGTGACACGCAACTTACATTGAAAGAATTGGCTCCTGTTCGATTGATTAAAAATGAGTTTTATAATCAAGTTCAAGAAAAATATCAACAAGGCACAACCGCAGAAGATTTGAAAGAACTTTTGGGTAGAGGACGTTCTAAGAAAGGAATGTTTGAAGGCGATTTGGTAAATGGAGAATTAGAAATTGGTCAAGTTTCGTCATTAATCGATTCTATTCCGACAGTTGCAGAAGTTTTCGACGATTTATTAGTAGATTATCAAGTTGCAAAAGACAAATTAATTCGATTATAATCATCACAATTTCATATTTTTACAAGGATGCTTTTGCATCCTTTTTTAATTAGCATAAATGATGAAACAACTTTTAAATATTTTATTATTCTCTTTTTCGATTCTTAGTTTTAGTCAACAATCTAATCAAGAAAAGTCAGAAAATGGAGCGACCATAAAATGGCAGAAATATGAAATTAACAATAATAAATGGGGCGAACACAAAATAAAAAAAGGTGTTTATTCGCAAACAATTTTCGCAACTGACACAGCAGCTGGTTGGAAATGGCAAACGCCTGGCAAGAAATATGGCGTGGTGGGTTATCCTGAAATTTGGTTTGGAGAAAGTGCTTGGTTTAATTTAACTGACATCAAAACTGATAATTATTTCAAGAATATAAATGAGGTAAAAACATTTGAAGTTGACTATAAAACGAAGTTAGAGGTTAATGACAAAAAATATAATTTAGCTTTTGATTTTTGGTTACACAATTCGCCAAAAGTCGCTCTACAAACCATCGGAATTGAAGTAATGATTTGGGAAGATTACAATAAATTCAAGCCATTTGGCAAAAAAGTAGGAAATGTAATAACCACATTTGGACAATATGATATTTACAGAGGTCATATTATTAAAAAAGATTTGAATACAAGCTGGGATTATATTGCTTTTGTGCGAAAAGAAAAACGAACTTCGGGAAAAGTAAATGTGATGGAGTTGATAAATGAGATGAATAAACGAGATTATATTGGACAAAACGTCTATTTATCTTCGTTTGAATTTGGAACTGAAATTTTAAATTCTACGGGAAATATTTTGGTTGAACAATATGAATTAAAAATAGAATAAAAAAAGCTGTCAAAAATTTTTGACAGCTTTTCGTTTTATAATCTTCCTTGTTCTTTTAATTTCCAATAACGCATTAGTCCATTAACAGACATCCAGCATGGATTGGCATATTCATACACCTGAATTTGATCTTCTGTCAAACCTAAATCTTTATAATTTTTTGTGACATAATCGACAAAAACAGGCACAATTTCTTCGTTCGGAATTTGATCATCATACATTGGTTTGATATAATTTGACCAATCATCCAACGATTTTTCTAATTGATCAAAATGATTTTCTAAATCTTCGTGATAACCATAATGCGTCGGATAAATTCCTTTTGCATTAATTTTTCTCAATTTAGCAATCGATTCTTTCCACAATTCAATATTAATATCTGGCGGCGGACAAGGCGGCACAACAGGTCCGTTTTCAATCTTCACTCCTGCTACATCACCTGTAAAAATAACATCATCTAACACATAAGCATTGTGATGAACAGCATGTCCAGGCGTATAAACAGTCTGAAAAACCGCATCACCAAACTCCACACTTTGTCCATCTGCCAAACCAACCAAATATTCTTCGTCAATTGGTTTCATTTCTCCCCACAAACGATCCATATCATCGCCATAAATCATTTTTGCTGATTCCCACAATTTTTCAGGATTTTTCAGATGTGGTAAACCAATCGGATTTAAGAAAATTGTTGCGCCATGTTCTGTAAATTTCCACGCAGCACCAGCGTGATCAAAATGAATATGTGTAATTAAGATATTTTCGATATCGATTACTCGCCAACCTAACGCTTCAATTCCCGCTTTCAAATTTTCAAAAGTTGAATATGGCCCTGGATCAACCAAGATTGGTCCTTGTTCAGTTTCGATTAAATAAGATGCGATTGCTTCGTTTTCATTCTGAAAATTAAGATCGATTGTATGTATTTTTGGCATGTTATAATATTTCTTCTATGGTATAATTGATTCCATTAAATTCTAATTTATCTCCAGCTCGTTTTCCAACTAAAGCATCAAAAATAGGCGCTTGTGTACTAATTCCAACAAACTTTTTATTTTCCCATTCAAAATCTTTGAAAGATAAACCAATTACAAAATTCACTTTATCTGTAAACACAACATTTCCTTCTGTAATTTCGTCAACCAATTCAGGTTTTAACGCTTTAAAATTTTCTAAATCTTCAGTTGCTTGATTGATACGAACTCGTAAACTTCTCGCTGCATCTGTCGACTGACTTTGTTGTGCAAAATCATCTAACTCTAAACTTGATTCTTCGTCTAAATCTGCTCCTTCAGCATAAATTCGTTCAGATTCTTTTAACGCATCAATTTCATTTTGTTTCAATTGAATTAAATGTTGAATAACATCTTTTCTAATATGTTTTTTATTCATTTTTGTAGTTTTATGTTAGTATAAACTTACAAAAAATAAAAAACTCCTAAAAGTATTTTCAGGAGTTTTATCGTTTAATTAAGATATTCGGTAATGTAATCTTCTAATTCAAATTTTGTCATGGCTTGATCATGAAAAACAACTTTTTCTCCTTTATTGTAAATGATTGTCACAGGAATATTTCCTGCCCATTTCGGATCAAATGACGGAATCCATTCATTCATTCGTTTGGTATCATCCAACAAAACAACTTCTGCATTTATCTTATTGTCAACCATAAATTTCTTTACTTTATCGATAATTTTTGGTCGATCCAACGAAACCAACAACATCTTGAAATTTGGATTGTCTTTGTATTTTTCATTAATTTCCATAAACGCAGGAATCTCCTCTACACAAGGTGCGCACCACGTTGCCCAAAAGTTAACCACCACAATTTGATCTTTATAATTTGCTATTTTTTCGTGCAAAGCTTCATATTTTACAGTTTCTACAGATTGTGCATTTACAGTAGAAAAAGCCAAAATTCCCATTAAACCAAGGAAAGAAAATAGTTTCATATTTACTTTTTAAAAATATTTGTTCAAATGTAATAGAACAAGAATCAATCCAAGCTATTTTTCTCGAAATTTTGTTGAATAGAATATTAAACCGATTTTTGTAAAAAAATAATCAATTTGTTTTCAAAAGAAGATGCTTATCGCATAAAAAAGGATTTTTGGATTTCGTATGGAACGTATATGAAATTGCAGATGAATGCCGAAGGAACGCGTATTAATTGGATAAATTACAAAACGGATATAAAAGGTGTTTATTTTAGAACGGATGTCGAACGCAAGTTTGCAGAGGTTTCGATTGAAATTTCGCATCCAGATCCGTCCGTTCAACTGATGATTTATGAACAGTTTGAGGAATATGAAAATGTTTTGGAAAGTTATCTTGGCGAAAAATGGATTTGGACAAAAGAAGATTATGATGAAGATGGAAAAATGATTTCGACGATAAAAATGCGTTTAGAAAACATTAGTATTTTTAGAGAAACCGATTGGCCACAGATTATTCCGTTCCTAAAAGATCGAATGATTAATTTGGATGAATTTTGGTGCGATCACAAAGATAGTTTTGAAATTTTTAAAGAATTATAAAGCAAAAGAAGCTCAATATTGAGCTTCTTTTTTATTTCAGTTTAAGCAATTTCGCACGTGAAATTCTCGATTTCTAACAATTCATTCGTTTCTTCCAAAACTTCGTTTCGTTGTTCTTGAGACAAGTTCAATGAATCTAAAAACTTATTATTTTGTTGTAAATCTTTCACCAAAATACATTCTTTTGACAAAAGAACTTTTTCTTGCTCTGGCGTCAAAGTCGTTAAACATGTAATTGGATACAAAGCCGCATTATCAACCAAATATTTGATACTATTTGTTTCAGGATAATCCCAAGAAATCAATCCAATTCCATAATAATTTGCAAAATCTATACTATCCGTCGTTAAATACGCATTCGTTACCAAGAAACCTTTTGTTGGTTTCATATCTCGTCCAAAAAAATGATACGTATGGCTTTCTACATCTTTCATTCGCGATAAAAAATACATCGGCGTTGTCACCGAAATTTTGGCATCTTCGTCATTTCTGAATTTACATTCACAGAAAAGCAATTGATCTCCTTTAGAAGCCACCACATCAATTTCGTGCGTTACCGCATTTCCTTGTACAATTTCAGAATGCAACGATTGATATCCTGCTGCTTGCATTACTCTTCCAATCCACTTTTCAAAATAATATCCTTCTGGTCCCAAATCTCTCAAAGCTCGTTTTAGGCTATAACGCGCTGCATACGAATTTCTATAATTTTTGAGATGAGCAAAAGCAATGCGATACAATTCTCTGGTCGGAATTCCATCGTAAAGATCTTTCGAAACTAATTCGAAAACTTCTTCAACTTCCTCTTTTTTTGCACCAGATTTCGTTAACGAACGTTTTAAAGCTTTTGGATCATATGGGATTAACTCGCCCGAGTTTTTCTTTACTAACATATTTTAAGGTTGAATTTTATTCTTAACGAATTTAAATAATTCTGATTAAAATACCTCAAAAGTTTAAATTCTAAATAAAGGTTATCTTTGCAAAAGTTTTAAAATCAATACATGAAATTAGATACATTTTTACAAGAAAGAAGTGGTAACCAATGCGAATTGACGGGAGTTACAGAAAATTTGGCTATTTATGAAGTGAATCCTGATGCGAGTAGTAATCCTGATCGAAATGTCTACATTACACAAAAATGTATCAACCAAATTGAAAAGAAAGAGGAATTAGATACTTCATTTTGGGAATCATTTTTACTTTCTTCTATGTGGAGCGAAGTTCCTGCCGTACAAGTGCTTTCATGGCGAATGTTGAATCGTTTTCGTAACGAATCTTGGGCTGCTGATGCTTTGGATATGATGTATTTGGATGACGAAAATATGGAGTGGGCAAAAGCATCTGGTGATCACGAAGGTGACGGAAGTGTTGATTTGCACAAGGATAGCAACGGAAATATTTTGGTGAATGGGGATACGGTGACATTGATTAAAGATTTGGACGTAAAAGGTTCTTCTATCAATGCAAAAATTGGAACTGCTGTACGAAATATTCGTTTAGTTCATGATAATACCGAACAAATTGAAGGAAAAGTTGACGGACAATTAATCGTTATTTTAACGAAATTCGTGAAGAAACAAGCATAAAAAAATCCACTCAGTTGAGTGGATTTTTTGTTTTTATCTAAAATTTACTTTTCTATTTCTTTCAAGTTCTCCATTTTCTTTGTTGCAAGAAAACCTTTGATATCTTCGAAATGTTCTTTGACACGTTTATTTCCAAATTCGAAAACTTTTTCTACCAATCCATCTAGGAAATCACGATCGTGAGAAACTAAAATTACTGTTCCTTCAAATTCTTTCAACGCATCTTTGATAATATCCTTTGTTTTCATGTCCAAATGGTTTGTTGGCTCATCTAAAATCAAGACATTATAAGGCTCTAACAACAATTTTACCATTGCCAAACGCGTTTTTTCTCCACCAGAAAGAACTTTTACTTTCTTGTCGATATCATCACCTTTGAACATAAACGCACCCAAAATACTTTTGATTTGCGTTCTGATATCGCCTTCAGCAATGCGATCTAGAGTTTCAAAAATCGTTAGATCTTCATCTAATAAAGCGGCCTGATTTTGAGCAAAATATCCGATTTGTGCATTATGACCGATTTCTAATTTTCCTTCGAAATCAATTTCATTCATAATCGCTTTAATCATTGTTGATTTTCCTTCACCATTTTTTCCAATCAACGCTACTTTTTGTCCTCGTTCAATTACCATATTTGCATCTTTAAATACAATATGATCACCATACGATTTATCTAAATTTTCGACTACAACAGGATATTGTCCAGAGCGTGCAGCTGCTGGAAATTTTAACTTCAAAGCTGAAGTATCAACCTCATCAACTTCTATAATATCTAGCTTTTCTAACATACGAACGCGCGATTGCACTTGTTCTGTTTTAGAGAAAGTTCCACGAAAACGTTCGATAAATAATTTATTTTCAGCTATGAATTTTTGTTGCTCATCATAGGCTTTTTGCTGATGAATTCTACGATCTTGACGCAACACTAAATAGTCAGAATATTTGGCTTTATAATCATAAATTCGTCCCATTGTCACTTCGATTGTACGATTCGTAATATTATCGACAAATGTGCGATCGTGCGAAATCACCATAACAGCTTTGGCTTGATTTTTCAAGAAATCCTCTAACCATTGAATCGATTCGATATCCAAGTGGTTTGTAGGCTCATCTAATAAAATCAAATCTGGTTTACGCAAAAGAATTTTAGCCAATTCGATTCGCATACGCCAACCTCCCGAAAACTCAGAAGTTGATCGATCCAAATCTTCTTGCGCAAATCCCATTCCTTTCAAAACCTTTTCCACTTCGGCTTCGTAATTTACTTCTTCTATCGAATAAAATTTCTCACTAACTTCTGAAACGCGTTCGATTAACTTCATATAATCATCACTTTCATAATCAGTTCGTACAGTTAACTGCTCATTTAATTCATCAATTTCATTTTTCATTGATAAATATTCAGCAAAAGCTTTCGACGTTTCTTCGCGAACAGTACAATTATCTTCGGTCAACAAATGTTGTGGTAAATAAGCAATTACCGCATCTTTTGGCGCTGAAATATTTCCCAAAGAAGGTTTATTGATTCCTGCAACAATCTTAAGCAAAGTAGATTTTCCTGCACCATTTTTACCCATTAAGGCAATCTTGTCGTTTTCGTTAATTACAAAACTAACTCCACTAAACAAAGTTGTAGAACCGAATTGAACGGCAATATCATTAACTGTAATCATAAATTTTATCGAATAATTGCGGCAAAGATAATCGAATGAGAAAGATTTTACTAAACTTTCATATTTTTACAATAATTTCGATTCTAAACATTTAAAAAATGATAAAATCTATATTAATATTTTTTTCAATTATTCTACTAATAAGTTGTTCTGTAAAAGAAGAGTTAATTGACAAAGGTACTTTTAGAATTAAAAATGATACAATAAATTCCTTTACGAGTGTTACTATTGATGATTCAACTTTTCTTGAAAGAGGTTATAATAAAAATGGATTTGTAATGACTATAGACACCATTAGATTAAGAGGAAAAGATAGAAATATAGGAAGTTTAATAGGCTGGAGTAATGATATGTATTATCAAAAAAATATTCTTAAGAATGTAATGCTTACTGAAAATCTACGAGTGAATAATAAAATAATTAAGAATCAATTAATACTCTTGAAAAAAACACCTAATTCAAAAAAAGGTACTATAAATAATGTATTTAGTTTTTATTACAAACCTACCAAAGATTCTATCATTGTAAATATTCCAAAAGATATGTTAGCAAGCTTTGAAAAATTAGAAACATATGTTTGTATTTTATGTTCTGATGAATTAACTAATAACTTTTCAAATAAAGAGACTATTAAAAAATATGATACAATATTTATTGACAAAAGAGTAAATTCCAGCTCTACAAGCAAATATTTATTCTTTGATCCTAAAAATATAAAACAAAATCAAAATTGTTATTTCCAAGTAATACAGAAAGAAAAGGATAATTCAATTACAAAAACTAATATGTATTTTAAAAAATAAAAAAAGCTCGAGATAATCTCGAGCTTTTATATATTGTAAAGAATTTCTTAAACTGTTAAATCTTCTCCAATTTCTAATAAAATCAATTGAATATGACGTGAAAAGAAAATAGATTTCGCTTCTGCTTTATCAATTTTAATTGGTGGAAATGTATCGTAATGATAACCCAAAACCTTAGTTGCTTGCACATATTCTGCCGCAATAGAAGCACTTTTTGCACCCATCGTAAAGTTATCTCCGATTGGTAAAATTGCTAAATCAAGTTGTCCAATTGTATCTGGAATCAACTTCATTTCGTACGTCAAAGCTGTATCACCAGCGATGTAAACACGCTTTCCTTCACTTTCGATAATGTAACCATTCGGATCTCCTCCATACGTTCCGTCAGCAAATGAACTCGAATGAAATGCAATCGTCGATTGAATCGAACCAAAATCAAAACTAAATTTACCGCCCGTATTCATTCCGTGTGCTTTCAAACCTCTTTCCGAATAATAAGAAGCAATTTCTGCATTCGAAATAATCAAAGCGCCTGTTCGTTTTGCCAATTCTTCCACATCATAGACATGATCTTGATGCGCATGCGTAATGACAATATAATCTGCTTTTAAAGTTTCGAAATCGATGTTTTTTGCTAATTGATTTGGTGTAATAAATGGATCAACAACAATGTGTTTGCCGTTTGCTTCAATCGCAAGCGAGGCATGTCCTAAGTATTGAATTTTCATTATATATTTTTTTGTGATTAACGAATTAAAGTATCAATAAAATCGAAACCGATTAAGCTATATCCCAACAATACAGCGAAAAATAAAGCTAACATTGCTACTTGTTTCAAAAATGGATCGAAATCTTTTGGATCTTTTACTGCAAAAATTTGACGACGAATGGCATTTGCAAAAAAGATTAAAATTAAAAATACAAAACCAGATAATTTACCTTGTTTAAGTGGTGACATCGTTACATATAATGCGCTTAATGCGAACGGAATCGTCATTAAAGCCATTTGGTAATATTTACTTTTTTGAAATCCTAACTTTGATGCAACCGTAATTTTATTGTTTTTGACATCATTTTTCACATCGCGCATATTGTTCAAATTTAACACTGCTACACTCCAACATCCCATCGAAGCTGCAGGTAATAAAATTTGCCATTGAAAAACTTTAGAATATAAAAATTCTCCACCCGCAACAGCTAAAATTCCAAAGAATAAAAACACAAAAACATCTCCTAAACCAATATATCCGTATGGTTTTTTTCCCATTGTATAAGCCATTGCTGCAAAAATAGACGCAACACCCAAGCCAAGAAAAATGTAAATGTATTTCATATCATTTGGATAAAAAGATACATACAACAATGCAGCAACACAAGCTAAAGAAATCGCAACCATAATTCCGATGGCAACTTTCATTTGGTTTTGTGTAATCAATCCAGATGCTACAGCACGCTGTTCTCCTACTCTATTTGCGTCTGTTCCTTTTACCGCATCGCCATAATCATTCGCGAAATTTGATAAAATTTGGAAAGCCAAAGTTGTTAAAAGAGATAAGAAAAATATATCATTTCGAAAAATTCCTTCTGATTTTGCAATAAATCCAGCCAATAATAATCCACTCAAAGAAAGTGGTAATGTGCGAAGCCTTGCGGCTAATATCCATTTTTTCATACTGAACAAAGATAATGAAGATTTTACTTTTTTTATCATCGAAAATTGAAGTAATATTGCATAGAATTTATCTATTTCAACTACTAAAATGCCTCGTAAAAAGAAAACACAACAATCTATTTTTAATACATTAAAAAAAATCAAACTTTCGACTTATGTGATTAGTCTGCTGATTTTGTGCGTTGTTTATTTTGCATATCGTTATCGCCATGGTATTCATTACTATTTTTCGGTTGTAGAAAAATCGCTGAAAGGTGAAAAATTGGTTGATGGTAAAGTCACAAAATTTGATATCCGAAATATTGAGGTGATGGATAAATATTATCTCAAAACTTTTGGTGTTGATGTTTCGCATTATCAAGGAAAAATTGATTGGACGAAAATGCATACGATTTACAATTTGTATCCGATAAATTTTGCTTTTATCCGTTCTACAATGGGAACTTCGTCTATTGATGAGACTTTTGAGGATAATTGGGAAGGTGCAAAAGAAAATAATATTTTGCGTGGTGCTTATCATTTTTATCGTCCAGATGAAAACTCTACTTTACAAGCACAAAATTTTATTGCAAAAGTAAAATTAGAAAATGGTGATTTGCCTCCAGTTTTGGATATTGAAACCTTACCGAAAACACAATCCATGGATCGTTTAGTCGAAGGAATCAAGAATTGGTGCAAAATTGTTGAAGAGCATTACGATATCAAACCGATTATTTATACATCAGATAAATATTTTGAAGATTATTTACAAGATCATTTTGATGGTTATATTATTTGGATTGCCAATTACAATTTTTGGGTCCAAGAAATGAAAGGGCATTGGGATTTTTGGCAATTTACCGAAAAAGCAACCATAGATGGTGTAAAACGTTATAAAGTTGATGTGAATATCTACAACGGGACCATTGATGATTTGGAAGGATTGACGCTTTAGTTTTCTGGATAAAACTTCTTATAATCCTCGTGATAAGCGCTATCCCAATTTACTTTAGAAAAATCTTCGGAAGTATTATTGAATTTCGCATCGGCTACCAAACGTTCGCGCGTTGAAAGCGGACGATAAATGTAGCGTAATTTAGTATTTATCAAATAATTTCTTAATTTTTGAAGCTCTTTACTTTTAATTGAATCTTTATTTATTCCTATGACAATAGATTTTGGAATTCTTTTATCTTTTTCAGTTTTCTGTTCTATTCTTTTAATAAAATCAATTATTGTATCTGATTTTATTAGAATTAGATCTTTCTTTTTAACTTTAAATAACTCCGTTATTTTTTTATCATTAGAATCCTGTAAAGCTTCAGTTCCACAGATTTTATCGTAAGGAAACTTATTATAATAAAAATATGTAACTGAATCGTTGTAAAAAATAAATTGATAATCAGAAAAAGGGATAAAGATCAACTCAGGTTTTACAGAATCATCTTCAATTTTTTTTTCTAAATCTTTCTCGTACTTTCTATAAGAAAACGAAGAATCTGCATTCATTCCCATTGCCAAAATCTTTTGATTAATCGAATCTTGACGCAATTTATCGCGTTCTTCTTACGATAATTCTCGCTTACAACTCAACAAACCAAATCCTAAAAGTAAAAAGTAAACAATAGATTTCATTGATAATTATTTTCTTAAAGATAACAAAAAAGCGAATCGTTTGATTCGCTTTGTGTTATTTCGTTAAATCTACTTTCCCGTTTTTATATTTGAATTCGCAATTAAAAACATTTTTAAACATCTGCACATTATCTTTATTAGTAATCCTAATACTTTTCTTGATAAAATTATTAAACGATAAATGTCTATAATTAATATCATCAAAAATTCCTAATCTAATAAATGGATTTTGATATTTATCATATTCAAATTTTGTTACAGTTCTTATCAAATTGTCATCGTCAATAATATCAGTTCTTACAATACTATCCAAATTTGTTACATGTGGATATTTATTATTTCTGTCCCATGTATAAGTTTCATTAGCAACTAATCTATTATCTTTAAATTCTTGAACCGAAGTCAAAACTGTATCACCATCAATTGGTTGATAATCATATTTCGTTACAATGCCATTTTTTTCAGACCAAATTTTTTGAATGATTTTGTGTTTGTAATATAGTTTTAGCTGATAATTTCCTGTTTCTATTAATTGACCATTCTCTATAATTTCATACTCAGAATCATTGATATAATTTACTTTCTGATCCCTTAACGAATATAATAAATACTTAACTTTCTTCTCAATAGGACGATTTTCCTCATCATAAATAATTTGAATACTATCAAATTGATAAAGATTATCAAAATCATCAAAAAAATAACGATTAGAGAAATAACCAGTTGGAAACAAATTTTCATTCGATTCAATTAAATCTTCTTCAAAAGTATCTGTCGAACAAGAAATTATGAATAAGCTACAAAAAGCAATTAATAAATATTTAAACATTTTCTGAACAGTTTATTGCAAAAATAGACTTTAAAAATTAACAAAAGCCTTATTGTCTATTTTTTTAAGTAAAATATTTTATTCTAAGGTTACTTTTCGAATAGGTTTGATGAAAAATGCAATTAAAATTACGGTTAAAATTGTCATCGTTCCTCCAAAAATAATTCCAGGAACTAATCCTAAAAATGTTGCGGCAATTCCACTTTCTAAAGCTCCTAATTCGTTAGAAGAGCTCACAAATATTGAATTGACAGATGAAACACGCCCTTTCAAATTTTCGGGCGTTTTGATTTGTAAAATACTTTGACGAATTACCATCGAAATTGCATCAAAAGCACCTCCAAACATCAAAATAACAAAACATAAATACAGATTTTGACTAAATCCGAAAGAGATAATACAAACACCAAACATTGCGACTGCTCCCAATAATTTTGGCCCAACATTTCCTTTCAATAAACTTGGAATCATTGACAAGAAAAACATCATGATAATCGATCCAATTCCATGTGCTGAACGTAATAAACCAAAAGCTTCAGAACCTTGATTCAATACTTTTTCAACGAAAGCTGGCAACAACGATTCTGCTCCACCAAAGAAAACCGCGAACATATCCAAACTCAAAACAGCTAAGATAATCGGTGTTCCCCATATAAATCTCAACCCTTCTTTGATACGTGTCATTGGCGATTCTGTTGATTCTGATTCAGATATTTCTGCTGGTTTTTTAGAGATCAACAATATCATCACCATCGAAATACACATAATTGTAAAAGCAGTTATCAAAGCAGCTTCAATACCAAATTTTGCTAAAATAACTCCTCCTGCCAAAGGCCCTAAAACTGACCCTATCATAAATGCAGACGAAGAAACTGGAATTGCTTTTGTATAGTTTTCTTTACGGACAACTAAAGCTAAAAGTGCAAATAAAGCTGGACCACTAAAAGATCTTGTCAATCCTAAAATAAAAAATGCGAAATAACAAATACCCAAATAGACAGGAATTCCTATTGCTTCTCTGACAGACGGAAAGTTAACAATCATCAACACAAAAGAAGCGGTCATAAAACAACCAATACTTCGTACCAAAATCATCCGTTTATCCAATTTATCAACCAATTGTCCCGCATAAAAAGCAGTTAAAAGAATTGGTAAAAACTCGGCTAAACCAATTAATCCAAGAAAAATTTCTTTCTGAGTGACTTTAAAAATTTCGTACGCAACAGATGTACTCTGAATGAATAAAGCAAAGATTAAGGAAAACCTTAAAAATATGAATGGAATAAATTCTTTATTTTTCCAAACGGATGGAACTTTCTCCTCTGATGTCATTTTGTAATTTGAATTTTAAGTTTTTAAATGTACATTGATTTTATTCAAAATTACCTTGATTTTGGATAATAAATTTTGTATAAAATCAAAAAAAATCTTCGCGTATTTCTACCGAAGATTTTTGAAAGTTTATGATGTATTTTAGTTTTTAATTTAAGCGAATTCTAATTGTTTTTTCTCCTCTAATTGAAGACGATATTCGTAAATATCCTCAATTGTCAAAACAGTCATTTCATGTTTTTCGGCAAAATCTATAATTTGCGGAACTTTCGCCATTGTACCATCAACATTTGTCAATTCGCACAAAACTGCTTCATTTCCTAAACCTGCTAATTTCACAATATCAATACTTCCTTCTGTATGTCCTCGACGTTCCATAACGCCTTTTGGACGAGCAATTAAAGGAAAAACATGTCCAGGTCGATTAAGGTCAGTCGGTTTTGCAATTGGATTAATTGCTGTTTTTATCGTTTGTATACGATCGGCTGCAGAAACACCAGTTGTTACACCTTCTTTTGCTTCAATAGTTACTGTAAATGCAGTATGAAAACGTGAGTTATTGTTTTCGACCATAGGATTTAGCTCCAATTCATCTGCTTTTTCTTGTGTAAGACACAGACAAACAATACCGCTACATTCACGAATCAATAAAGCCATATCAGGCGCAGTAATTGTGGAAGCAGGAAAAATGATATCACCCTCGTTTTCACGATTTTCATCATCAATTAATAAAATTCCTTTTCCGTTTTGTAGATCTTTTATTGCATTTGCAATTCTTTCATTGGCTGTTGAGCCAAATTGTGTGATTGTTTTCATTTGATTTTTGTTTTATCATGAAACATCACTTCAGGGCGAAACACATTATTAAGTAATAAGCTCAAAGTTGTGCGTCATGAGTTTTTTACTCAGAACTTAACACTTATCACTCATGACTTTCAGTTGTGTTCAATTTTCTTCTCTCATCCAGACTATACTGTCGGTTTTGGAGTTTCACCAAATCAGTCCCATAACAAAGTTAAAGGAGTCGCGGACTATAACCGCCGGTAAGGAATTTCGCCTTGCCCCGAAGAAAATTTCGTTTGTTAATACTAATTTTTTATTTGAAAAATTACCATAAACTTTCACAAACAAAGTTACAAAACCAAAATGAGTTATTTATAATGAATAAAGATTATTTTGTTTACTATCAATTAAAATCATATCTTTATTAAAACACTAATTAGATGAAAAACAAAGCATTAAAAACAATTCTAAAATTTAGTTATTACGCTTTATGCGGATATTTAGTTGGGTTATTAATTTCTTATATCTCACCAACAGGAACAAGCCAAAACGCGCCAACTACGTGTTTATTTGGGTCGATTTCATTTCTATTTTTAAAGATTATTTGATTCCATATTATAGAAGTCAGATTCAACAAAAATAGATTTACAAATATTTCTCAACAATCGGTTTGATTTGATTTGAAATAAATTGATATCCTTTTTCATTTGGATGAATACCGTCTTTTGAAAGAAATTCTTCTTTAGTTAGATTAAAACGTGAGAAAATATCAATAAATTCTATTTGATTTTGAAGCGCTAAATCTTTTAGCTTTTGATTGAATAATTCAATTTTTTGAGTTGTACGAAATTTACGTTCAGTAACTTTTATTCCATCAACCGTTTTAGAAATTGGTAAAATACTTATCACATAAATTTCTGTAGCAAATCGTTTTGCCTGAGAGATAACTTGACTCAAATTTTGCTCAAAATCTGTCAACGAAACAATTTCTTTTCCTTCAGATAAAGCCAAATCATTTGCGCCATAAAAAAAGAAAATTAGATTTTCGTCAGGAGAAAAGCGCGCTTTTGTCTCAATTTCAAATCGTTTCATTAAACCTTCTGTTGTCTCTCCTCCTATTCCGAGATTAAAACAATTGACTTCGTTTGCATTGTTATTATAAAACTCAGCATGGCAATAACGTTTCAAAATTTCTACATAACCTCCCAAAACCCCGTCATATTCGCCGTAGGTAATACTATCTCCAAAAAATAAGCAATTTGTCATCATCATCTAAAACAACACTTTATCCTCTTTTCTCAATTCTTCTAAATAAGCAGCTTTTTCGTCACGATAAAATAAATTCATTGTTTCGAATGGAATTAATTTCAAATCTTTGTTGACGATATGTACGCAAGACTTTTTAACAGCACGAACATCAAAATCATGTGCATCCATAAAATTCAAAATGATTATTCGGAACAAATTATCGTAATCTAAATCCAATTCGGGCGCGCAAACTTCTGGTAAACAACAAAGCAACTGATTCATTTTTGGTTGTACTTTATCCACAGAAATTCCTGTGCTAAAAATATCCAACAACTGTACTTTCAATTCTTCATCTTGTTCGTAAACAATTGTATTTTTTGATTCGTTATTCAATAAATCGGCAGGATTTATATAGCGTGTTAACGGAATTACCTCGTCATTTAATTTTAACATATATCCCATTGCCAAAGCATCAGGATTACACGAAACCGGAATAATATCATCTCCATTGAAAAGAGGATATTGATTCAGAATCTCTTGACGAACTTCCGTTAAGGTAATTTTTTCATGAATAGAGTCTTCTCTGTTTCGGCCTGCAATTTCTACAGGTTGAAAAGTAACTCCACGTACACATTTTTGTTTTAAAGCAAAATCGATGATTTTTCCAATTTCATCCGTATTTTTATCTTTTTGAAGAACAACAACCAAAGTTGTAGAAAGATTTAATTCATTCAATTTTTCTAAAGCTTTCATTCGAACATCTGTCAAATCTTTTCCTCGAAAATCTTCTAAAACTTCTTTTTTAAATGAATCAAATTGTAAATAAACTTCAAATTCTGGTGCATAAGTTGCTAATTTTTCTGCAAAACCTGGATCATTCGCAATTCTAATTCCGTTTGTATTCAACATCAAATGTTTAATTGGTTTTGATTTTGCAATTTCCATAATCTCAAAAAATTGTGGATGAATTGTTGGCTCTCCGCCACTAATTTGAACCACATCGGGTTCGCCTTCATTTTTAACAATGGTATCAAACATCGCTTCTATTTGCTCTAAACTACGATGAGAACCGTAATGTGGCGATGACATGGCGTAACAAGTAGGGCACGTTAAATTGCATCGATCCGTCACCTCAACAATTGATAAACACGAATGTTGCTCGTGATCGACACACAAACCACAATCGTACGGACAACCATATTCTACATCTGTCTCAAAATGCAAAGGCATTTCTGATGCTTTATTGTAATTTCTTATGTTTTTATAATAATCGACATCCGTTGCTATTTTTGTTTTGAAGAAACCATGATCTGGACAACGTTTTGTCATAAAAACATTCTCGTCCTCGATAATAATTTTTGCACCAACACGTTTTAAACATTCTGGACAAAGTGAAATTGTATAATCGTAATACGTGTAATTTCTAACCGGCATAATATAAGTTTTAAGTAGATTTAAGTTTTAATGAAAGGTACGATGTTTACATAGATCCACAAACCATTCCTGAAATAATAAGTGTAACCAATGCACACATTCCAAAAATCATTAAATAGTATTTTGAAGATTTACTTTTTCCAGAAATAGAATTTATGATTAGCGAAATTACTGTTCCAACAGCGCCTCCAATAAGTGCAATTACTGCTAAAATTGCTATAATAACATAAATAAAATCGTTTCCAAATCCTCCTTCTGCAAATATTACTGAATATATCATATTAGTTTCCAATTAAAATTAAGCCACAAATTGAACCCGAAGCAAGTAAAATCCCTATTCCCCAAACCATTAGTTTTAGAGACATTTCTACACTTTCTATCTCATTTTTATTCTTTGTAAATAAGTACAAAATAAAACCTGCTACAGAAAGTACAGAACCAATAAGAAGTAAAATAAAAACAATTGTAAATAAAGATTCCATTAGTTAGATTTAAGTTGTGATAACTTAAAGATA
>NZ_JAOCDJ010000033.1:0-25224 GCF_029840885.1 Empedobacter sp. GD03861 | reverse complement strand
TTAGAATTATATTCTTTTCATTTTTCTTGAAACAAAGTTGCAACACAAAAAAAAGACGTCAAAAATATTGAGGTAAACGAGTGTTAAGTATCGGTGAAATCAAGGATTTATTAAATTTTTTAACAAAGTTGTCAAATTTATTGAATAAAAAAATCCATTCTTTATCGAATGGATTTTGATGTATTTTTTTGAAAAATTATTTCAATTCTTTTCCTAATAATTTTCCAGTTGATTCGTAAGCAGAAGCAATTCGACCGTATTCCATAACAAAATCATTTTTACCCGAAGTTCCTTTTACTTTATCCGATTTTATAGAAAGTAAAATGTTAGAAGGATTTGCAGTTTCAACAAAATTTAAAGTTGTGCTTAGTTTTGCTGGTTCAATAGCTATACCAGCATGATAACCAGGATAAATCCATTCAGAATTGATAATCAAAGTATATTTTGCAGCTGGATTTTTTACAAAATTTAATTTTTTAGATTTAGTAGTTCCTTTTATAAATTTATCCAAAAAAGTAACATTTCTATTTTCATTCCAATCTGCAAGCCATTGTTTCCAATAATTTTCTCCTCTTTTCGGATTATTTAAAACATCTTTTTCACGTTTCTCTAAATATTCAGTTTCAGTTTTATTTTCATCATAAAATTTAACATCATCAAATAATAGTTGAACATTAATTTCTTTTTGATCTTTTAAAAAATCAGTGTTTCCAGATACAACCTGAATCTTTTGAGCAAAAGTTAAAATGCTTGTTATAAAGCAAATCATCAGTAAATAATTCTTCATACAGTATTGTTTTTCAGTAAAAATATAAATATTCTTTAAATAGTTATTGTATAATGATTTAAAGAAATATTGTTTAGAAACGATTATGGTTTATAAATAGTTTGTAAGTCTTGGAAAAATTTTACTGAAAATAACAATCAAAACGTTTGGTACACTACTTTTGTCTTAACAAAGTTTAACAATATTGTATGAAAGTTTTAATTTCTAAATCAATTGTATTTGTTAATTTTAGAGGAAATTTGAATCAATAATATAAACATTAATTTCAAAGAAATTTTGGATATACAACAACTAAACCAACAAATAGAAGCAAAAAGCGAAAGTATTGCAAGGTTGACATCGGAAATCAATAAAGCGATTATTGGACAAGAAAAAATGATTGAAAGTCTATTAATTGGATTACTTGGAAATGGACACGTTTTATTAGAAGGTGTTCCTGGATTAGCAAAAACATTAGCGATTAAAACACTATCTGATGCTGTTGATGGATCTTTTTCTCGTATACAATTTACACCAGATTTGTTACCTGCCGATGTTGTAGGGACACTTATTTACAATGTAAAAGAAAACGATTTTAGAATCAAAAAAGGACCAATATTCGCCAATTTTGTTTTAGCTGATGAGATTAACCGTTCGCCTGCAAAAGTACAATCTGCCTTGTTAGAAGCAATGCAAGAGCGTCAAGTAACAATTGGTGATGAAACGTATCCGTTACAAAAACCTTTCTTGGTTTTGGCAACTCAAAATCCAGTGGAACAAGAAGGAACTTATCCTTTGCCAGAAGCGCAAGTTGACCGTTTTATGTTGAAAACTGTAATTACTTATCCGGAATTTGAAGCAGAACGTTTGATTTTAAGAAATTCGATTAATCAATCTTTTCCAAAAATTGAGAAAGTAATTTCTATTCAAGAATTGTTGGATGCGCGCGAAATGGTGAAACAAGTTTATATGGACGAAAAAATTGAAAAATATATTTTGGATATTATTTTCGCAACTCGTTTTCCAGAAAAAGTTGGATTAGAAAAATTGGTTCCAATGATTTCGTTTGGTTCTTCACCTCGTGGATCAATCAATTTGGCACAAGCTTCTAAAGTGTATGCATTTTTACGTAAACGCGCTTATGTTATTCCAGATGATGTGCGTGCAATGGCAAAAGATGTGTTGCGTCATCGTATCGGAATTAGCTACGAAGCAGAAGCAGAAAATGTTACGCCAGAAGAAATTATCGACAATATTCTTAATGTTGTTCCAGTTCCTTAAACCACTATTCAAAATCATTTAAACTTTGGATGCAAAAGAAATCATCAAACGTGTAAAACGTATTGAGCTAAAAAGCAAGCGCAAAGCGAGCAACCTTTTTATGGGTGAATATCACAGTTCATTCAAAGGAAGAGGTATGATTTTTAGTGAAATTCGTCCTTATCAATACGGTGATGACGTTCGTAATATCGACTGGAATAAAACGGCTCGATACAGCGAACCTTATGTAAAAGTTTTTGAAGAAGAACGAGAATTAACCATGTTTTTATTGGTTGATGTTTCGAATTCTGAAAACTTTGGAACACGAAAACAAATTAAAATGGAAACAATTGCTGAATTGAGCGCTACATTGGCTTTTTCGGCAATTACTTATAATGATAAAGTTGGTTTGATATTATATTCGGATCAAGTGGAGAAATTTATTCCACCCAAAAAAGGAAAACAACATGTGTTGCGTTTGGTGAGAGAAATTGTTTCGTATGAGCCAAAAAGTAAGAAAACTGATTTAGCAGAGACTTTGGAAACATTTATGAATTTGGTTCGCCGAAAATCAAATGTTTTTATTCTTTCAGATTTTATTGATTCGTCTGATTATGAAAAAGCGTTGCGAATCGTAGCAAAAAAACATGATGTGACTGGAATTAGAGTTTATGATGAAAAAGAACAATCTTTTCCAGATGTAGGTTTGGTTCATGTGCAAGATAACGAAACAGGCGAAATCCGCTTGATAGATACTTCATCGAAGAAATTGCGTCAACAATATGCGCAATATTATCGTGATTTAGATCAACGTTATCAATCTATTTTCAAGAAAAATCATTCAGGCGCAATCAGTATTCGTACCGACGAAGATTATGTTCGCCCATTGTTAAACTACTTTAAAAGTCATAAAGCCTAATGAAGAATTTATTGCTTTTAGTAAGTTTTTTTATCCTTCAATTTTCGTTTGCGCAAGAAATTACGCCAAAATTAGATCGCACGACAATCAAAATTGGCGAGCCAATCCAATATGAAGTAAAAATTGATTACAAAGAAGGAGATAAAGTTGTATTTCCTACGATTTCAGATTCAATTAATCATCACATCGAAGTTTTAGGTCAAAAAATTGACACGGTAAAAACGGATGGAAAATCTGAAATTGTTCAACATTTAGAATTGACTGGATATGATGCAGGGAAATTTAATATTCCATCATTTATCATTCAGAAAAATGGAAAAGATTTAACAACAAAACAACTCGAAATTGATATTCAAGATATTGCAATTGATACAACGAAAAATGCAATTTTCCCGATAAAACCTGTGATGGAAGAAGAATATTCTATTGGAGATTATTGGAATAAATATTGGTTGTACGGCATTATTGCGTTGATTTTATTTATCATCGGAATTGTTTTGGTTGTATTATATGTTCGCGCAAAATCGAAATTATCTGGCAAAGATTCGTACAAAACGCCTTATGACGAAGCGAAAGCAAGTCTGAAAGCCTTGGATGCTAAGAAATATTTGAAACGTGGTGAACAAAAAGAATATTACACGCAATTATCATTTATTGTAAGACGATATTTAGGACGTATTTATAACTTTTCGGCATTAGAAATTTTGTCGGATGATTTGGTAAAATATGTTGCGACAAAACCAGATGTTTTACCAGAAGATGTGCAGAAATTTA
Source organism: Empedobacter sp. GD03861 (assembly GCF_029840885.1). Taxonomy (NCBI): domain Bacteria; kingdom Pseudomonadati; phylum Bacteroidota; class Flavobacteriia; order Flavobacteriales; family Weeksellaceae; genus Empedobacter; species Empedobacter sp. GD03861. The sequence goes on along the minus strand of NZ_JAOCDJ010000033.1, from coordinate 21,505 downwards.
AACAATTTTTGTTCGATGCTGATTTGGTAAAATTCGCAAAACAAGAATTTGATGAACCAACAAATATTTCGCACCGAAATTGGGTAGATGAATTTGTAGATCGTGTAAAACCATTAGAAATTCCGGAGAACGAAGATTTGAAAAAAGATCAAGTGACGGGAGAAAAATATAAACAGTTTAATAACAATTAGGAATGCTAAATTTTGAGTTTCAAAATCCTTGGATCTTACTCTTATTGCTTGCTTTGCCTTTCTTTATTTTCAGAGAAATTCGCAAAACGAGCCAGAAAAAAGCATCCTTAAAATTACCTTCGCTCAAAGCATTTGGAGGTGCAAAAAGTTCGTTAGCGACGTACAAACCACTTTTATTTTTGATGCGAATTATCGCAATGGCTTTGTGCATTGTTGCCTTGGCTCGTCCGCGTTATGTAGATGTTACAACAAAAGTAAAATCGGACGAAGGAGTTGATATTTTATTGACTGTAGATACTTCGTTGAGTATGTTAGCACGCGATTTGAAACCAGATCGTTTAACTGCGTTAAAAGAAGTTGCAAAAGACTTTTCACTTGGAAGAAAAACGGACAGAGTTGGTTTGGTCGAATATTCTGGAGAAGCTTTGACACGTGTTCCATTAACAACAGATCGTGATGTTTTGACGCAAGAAATTGAAATGTTACATTCAGGTAGTTTGGCTGATGGAACAGCAATTGGAGTTGGTTTAGCAACAGCTGTTAATCATCTCAAAAATAGTAAGGCAAAATCTAAAGTAGTTATTTTGATTACAGATGGTGTTGAAAGTGTAAATCCTTCTGGAGATTTGATGTATGTTTCGCCAAGACAAGCCGCTGATATTGCAGCAGAGAAAGGAATAAAAGTGTATACAATTGGTATTGGAACAAACGGAATGGCACCTATGCCTGTTGGTTACGATATGTTAGGTGATTATGTTTTTGAGATGCGTCCTGTACAAATTGACGAAAAATTGTTAGAAGAAGTTGCAGATAAAACGGGAGGTTTATATTTCCGTGCAACAAACAATGAAAGTTTGAAAAACATTTATGACGAAATTGACAAACTTGAAAAAACAGAAATTAACGAAGTCAAATATTATAATTATACCGAATTGTTTGCACGATTCTTATTGCCTGCATTCATCCTTTTGGTATTAGAAGCCATTTTACGAAGAACCGTTTTTAAAGAATTAATCTAATGCAGTGGGGAGAATTACATAATATTTGGTTGATGATTTTATTGTTTGTCGTTATTTTTCTATCGATAACAGTATTTCAATGGCGCGAACGTGTAAAGAAAACATTTGCAGATAAAGAATTATTTCCATTTGTTTTTCCAATCACATCTTCAAAGCGTTATGGCTTCAAAATCATTGCATTTTGTGTGGCTTTATTTTTAATGGTGATTGCATTGATGGATCCACTTTATGGTGAACGAGATGTGCAAGTAAAGCGCGAAGGAATTGATATGGTTTTCTTGTTAGATTTATCAAGTTCGATGAATGCGCAAGATGTTGCTCCTTCTCGATTAGAAAAAGCAACAAAATTAATCACAGAAACATTACATCAATTAGGTGGAGATCGAGCTTCTTTGGTTGCGTTTGCGGCGAATGCTTATACCATTTCTCCATTGACAAATGATTATGCTGCAATCGAAAGTTATTTGCAAAATGTTAATACTGAGTTAATTTCGAGTCAAGGAACAAATTACTTAAATGCGATTCAGGAAGCTGCAAAAACATTCAAAGGATCGGCGAATACAAGTAAATTAATTGTACTAATTTCGGATGGAGAAGACAACGAAAATACAGTTAATCAAGCTTCTAAAATAGCAAAAGATAACGGAATTCATATTGTATCAGTTGGTGTTGGAACAGATAAAGGAGCTCCAATTCCGATGTATTACAATGGCTACGCCGAAGACTATAAAAAGGACGAAACAGGTTCTATAGTTATTACAAAATTAGAAGATAAAAATCTTCGTGAATTGGCACAAGATACAAACGGAACTTACATTCATTTGGATAATACGCAAGATGCATTATCCGCATTATCAATGTATAAAGCCCGATTAGATAAAAACGAAATTGCTAACTCTACAACAAGAGATATGAATCATATTTATCAGTGGTTTTTAGCGGTTGCGGTTTGTTTACTTTTTGTGGAATTATTAACATCTGAATATAAGATTTTTAACAAAAAGAAATAGTAAGTTTGTATGGTAAAATGATGTACTTTTTAAAACAAATAGGATTTTTAGGAATAATGCTTTTATCCGTTTTTGGTTATAGTCAATCGAAAGCGAAAAGCTACATTATTGAAGGAAACGAGTATTATCAAAAAGGAAAATTTGATAATGCAGAAGTTGCCTACAAGAAAGCTACCATGGAAGATCCAACTTCTGTCAAAGCAAATTACAATTTAGGAAATGCTTTATTTCAACAAAAACGTTACAAAGAAAGTATAGCGCATTACAAACGTTCTGCTGAAGTATCTAAAACGAATAATGATAAACATTTGGCTTATCACAATTTAGGAAATGCTTTTATGCAGGAAAAAGATTATCAAAATGCTGTTGATAATTACAAACAAGCCTTACGAAATGATCCAAAAGATGATGCAACACGTTACAACTATGCATTAGCAAAAAAAATGTTAGAAAAAGAACGTGAGAAACAAAAAGATCAAAATAATAAGGATAATAAAGATCAAAACAAACAAGATCAAAATAATCAGCAAAAACAACAACAGCAGCAAAATAAACAGAATCAACAAAACCAAAATAACCAAAAGCAAAATCAGAATCAGAATCAATCTCAACAACAACAATCTGATCAGCAGAAACAGCAAAATCAAGGAGGAAACCCGAAAGTTGGTGGTGAAAATGGAAACAATAAAGGACAAGGAAATAATCAATCTCCAGAAATCAAACAAGGAAATAATGGAGACGGAAAAGAACAAGATAATGCAAAGAATAATTTGGGAGACGGTTTGCTAAAAGCATTGCAAAATCAGGAAGCCAAAACCCAACGAAAAATTATTCAACAAAAAGCAGAAAAACAACGAACAACAACATCTAAGGATTGGTAATGACAACGACAAGCGTTTTAAATAGCTTTTTAGTGTTTGCCTTAACGTCTATCACAGCGTTAGCACAACAAATTTCTTTTAAATCTGATGCAGATAAAACACAGGTCAGTTTAGGAGAAGCATTTAGCGTGGGCTTTTTTATCGAATCTAATACAGATAGTTATTCGATTGATCAACCAATGAAATATCCTCCACATAATGGATTACAAATTGTAGGTGAACAACACTCGCAAAATGTTTCTTATGTGAATGGAAAAGGAGTGATAGAAGAAGGAATTATCCTTGCTTTTGTTGCTGAAAAAGAGGGTAAATATCGCATTGGAGCTGCTAAGATTGTGATTAATGGAAAAACCTATACATCAAAACCTGTCGATGTTGTAGTGAAAGGAACAGGATTGACGCACAATAATTTTAGAAGTAATACTTCGCAGCCTGTTTTTCTACAAAGTAAAGTTTCGAAAACGAATCCTTATGTGAACGAACAAGTTGGTTTATCAGTAAAATTATACGTAAAAGATTTATCTTATCTTAATCGTAAACAAAACTTTCGTCAAGGAAATTTAGACGGATTAAGCCCAAAAATTGTAAAAAGCTCTCCCGAAAATATCAAGCAAGAAATTGTTGGAGGAAAACAATATTTCTCCGAAGAAATTGCACGTTATTATGTTTTTCCTCAAAAACCAGGAAAGATAGAAATCGATCCGTTTTCGGTAGATGTGGTGTTGCCAACAACGTATGGAGCGGAGCCTGTAGAAGTGCGTAGTAATCCAGTTGTGATTAATGCAAAAGCACTTCCAGAAGAAGGAAAGCCAAAGAATTTTAGCGGTGCAGTTGGTCAATTTAAAATGAACGCTTCGGTTGATAAAAAAGAAGTTGCAACCAATGAAAGTGTAAATTTTGATGTTGAAATTATTGGAACAGGAAACTTTAATACGATTAATTTACCTGAAATTACGACGCCAAAAAATTTAGAAAAATTCGCACCGAAAAAACGCGATGCATATAAAACCTATGATACAGGAATGAAAGGAAAAGTTGCTGAGCAAACAGTTCTTGTCCCAAATTTTGGAGGAGAATATACGATTTCGCCTGTAGAATTTTGTTATTTCGATCCTGTTAAAGAGAAATATGTAACCTTGAAATCAGATTCGATTAATTTGTCTGTTTCAGGTTCTAAAACTTCTTCTGCAACGGCTGTGGCTTCTAATTCACCAGATTCGACAATTTCTGATAAAATAGAAGAAATGACGAACGATGTGAAAGAAGGAAAAAGCGGTTGGTTGTGGTTAACTGGTGGTGTAATTGCATTGAGTGCTGGAAGTTTATTTTTGATGAGAAAGAAAAATAACCCGACACAAAAACAAAAAATTGAACCAAAAATAAAACCTCTTAACGAGCAAAATAATTTTGAATCATACCAACCAAAAACAGAAACCCAAAAGTTTACTTTGGTTGAAAAACCAACGATAAATTCGAGTCAAATTTCTGCTGAATTAGATGAATTGAAGCAAAAAATAAACGTTGAAGACCAAAAAGATTTTTATCAATTACAAGAAAATATTTTGTGTAATGCTGCGCTATTAAAAACGAATACAGATTTAGCTCATTTTTCTGACGAGGTGATTGCAAATAAATTGATCGAAAATGGTGTTAGTGAATTAGCCGTAGAACAATGGAAATTGTTGCTGAACAACGCACGACAAGCTAAATATGCCTTTGGTGGTTTGCATCAAAATTTAGAAGAAGTTTTCGAAGCTACGCAAAATATTTCCGAAGAATTATTACGAAAATAAATTTCAAGTTTTTTAGATAGTAAAAGGGACAATCTCAGTTTTGAGTTGTCCCTTTTATTTTTGTCCTTACAACTCATCCTCAAAAATTGACAATTCGGTAACATATAATTTCAAACAAGAAGTGTTTGTAAGAACTTTGACTCAACAAATAAAAAAACATAAATGATAAAAACAGTTTTCTTAACAATCGCAATTTTATTCACTGTATCAACTTTTGCACAAAAGAATTTTGAATCAGATATGAATAAAACTTTAACGGAATGGAACAAAGGAAATCATTCTTCTGAAGCTAATTTTAAGCAATTAATAAATGATTATCCAAATGAATGGTTACCAAAATATTACTTGACTTTTTCTGAAGTTTTGAAAACGTTCGAATCAAAAGATATTGCTAAAAATGAAGAAATTCTTTTGAATGTAAAAACTCAAATCGATGATTTAGTCAGAAATAATCCATTAAATGTAGAAATTCTCAATTTGAAAGCCTTGTATTTAACAGCAGAAATTGTGCAGAATCCAATGCAAAATGGAGCAATTTATTATCCAGAAGTAGTACAAATCTATCAAAAATCGTTGATGTTAAATCCAACTAATCCGCGTTCTGTTTTAGGTTTGGCTGAGTTTAATATCAATGCTGCAAAATATAGAGGAATGGATATTACACAAGATTGTAAAAATGTAAAAAAATCTTTAGCTTTATTTAATGCTGAAAAGCCAAAAAATAATGAACCGATATGGGGAAAAAATCGTGCCGAAGCCTTGTTGAATAACGAATGTAAAAACGTACTATAATGATAGCTTTAGTTGCACAATTTATTCACGAAATTATTTTTTGGTTAATTAATTTGATTGCTTGATATGGATAAGTATTATAAAGGATATTTGAGATTATTTTCATTTGTATTTTCATTTGCAATTTTAGTATATGTATTTGATTTTAGTACAATTAATTTTCAAAATAATTCAAATTTTGATTTAGGTGTAGAAGTAGGCTTGTTAACAGGAAACTTTCTAAAATTTGTTGCTTTAGGGTTGGTCTTTTTAAAATTCTTAGAAGGAATTATTGTTTCTGACAAAAAGTTAATTGTTCGTAATATTTTGATTCTATTTGTAATCAATGTTTTGATTTATAGCGTGATATTTTTTACATCTCCAAATGTATCATTCAATCAATTTTTTCATCCAGAAGCTATCAAATATTTTATCGGATATTTTTCGTTCAGTGTTGCAGCATCTTTTGTGAATACAAGCATTTTTAATGAATATAGAATAGATGTACCAGATTCGCCTAAACCAGAAAAAGTTTTAAGAAAGTATTTTTTACGTTCTATTATTTATACGTTGGTATTGTATTATGTATTCGTGGAGTTTGCGAATCTCCTTTTGCAGAAATATATTTTTTACGATCAATCGATCAATTATCTTTTAGTTGCAGTTATCACGGTTTTCTTTTTGTTTTTATTCTTTATTATCGATCGAAAGAAAAATAAATTAGAACGTAAAATTGTTATCGAATCAACAAAAGCAGAAACAGCAACTGCACAATTCGAAACCTTAAAAAGTCAATTAGACCCACATTTTTTATTCAATAGTTTGAATGTTTTAACTGGTTTGATTGAAGAAAATCCAGATAATGCGATAGATTTTACAACATCGCTTTCTAAGATTTATCGATATGTTTTAGAACAAAAAGACAAAGAAGTTGTGTCGATTCAAGAAGAAATAAATTTTGCAAAAACCTATGTCAACCTTCTAAAATTAAGATTTGAAAATAGCATCGATTTCGAAATTGAACAAATAACTTTCTCTGAAACCGAATTTATTGTGCCACTTTCTTTGCAGATTTTATTAGAAAATACAATCAAACACAATATTGTATCTGATCAAAAACCTTTGAAAATTAAAATTTATAAAAAAGATAATTATTTGATAATTGAAAATTCTTTCCAACCAAAAGAAACCATTAAAGATTCGATAGGAATTGGGCTGAAAAATATTATTAATCGTTATCAATTAATTTCTAACCGAGAAGTGAACATCGAAAAAAATGAACAACTATTTCGTGTAGAACTTCCCATATTAACACAAAAAAATACAACTATGAACACACAAAATTTTGACGAACAACAGGCTTATTTACGTGCAATAGAACGCGCAAAAGAATTGAAAAAGTTTTATGCACATTTAGGAACTTATGTTGTAATGAGTTTATTCTTTTTTATTCTGAATTTAGTTACAAGTAATGGACATTGGTGGTTTTATTGGCCAGTTTTAGGTTGGGGATTGGGAGTTGCATTAAATGCTGTCAAAGTTTTTGCGTATGGTTCTGGTTGGGAAGAAAATAAAGCCAAAGAAATCTTGGAAAAAGAGCAAAATAAAAAGTGGCAGTAAATGAATTTTATAAGTCAAATAAAGCAAACAAATTGGATTAGAATAATCATTTTTTATGGATTGATATTGATAGGAACTTTTCTGATTCGTAAATGTCCTAATTTTTTACAATTGATTTTTGGAGGTTTAGTAGATTTTCAACTGCCTTGGAATATGAATCATGGGTTGATTATTTTTTTGATTAGTTTACTTTTCTATAAATTCTCTAAGATTAAAAAAGAAGTTTCTCTTTTGGGAAAAGAAAGTTTAAAAACATTGATTTTTCCATTTATACTAATCATTGGTTATTCAATTTATGGATTTGAGAATAGCTATGGAATAAATAAACATTTGTGGGCAGCGATTTTTATTTCTGTGACGTTGCTTTATGATATAATGGAAGAATATACTTGACGAGGTTATTTGAACGATGTTTTAGGAAATATATTTTGGATAATAAAAAGTATTATAACAGGAATATTTTGGGCTGTTTGGCATTTATTAATTTTTAAGGATTTCGATCAATTTGGAGGTTTTGGAATTTTCATGTTATTGTGCATTGTTTTTTCTTTTGTATTAACCTTTTCAACGATTCGAACAAAATCGATTATCGTTCCAGCAACAATTCATGCTTTAATGGCAAAAACAAATCTCGCAACATTGATCATTTTTGTCATTATACTTGCTTTATTATTTGTTTGGAATAAAATTTTTATGAGAAAACCGATTCGTGAACTAACTTAAAAAAAGATGAAAATATTAATTATAGAAGATGAAAAGCCTGCTGCGCGTTTATTAAAGCGACGTGTAGAAAAATTGGGTTATCAAATACATGAAATGTTGCATTCTGTAGAAGAAAGTGTAGCGTGGTTGAAAACGAATCCAAATCCAGATTTAATTTTTCTGGATATTCAGTTATCAGACGGTTTGTCGTTTGAGATTTTTAATCAAGTTAATGTTTCGTCTGCGATTATTTTTACGACGGCTTATGACGAATATGTATTGAAAGCGTTTAAATTAAATTCGGTTGACTATTTGTTGAAACCTGTTGATGAAGAGGAATTGAAGTTTGCAATTGAAAAATTTGAAAAACAATTTCAGCAAGCATCTTCAAGTTTTAATCTAAATGAATTGAAAAATTTTTTTTCAAATAATCAAACAGAAAAATTTAAAGAACGTTTTTCGATTAAAATAGGAACATCAATCAAAATTATAGAAATCGATAATATTGAATGTTTTTTTAGTGAAAACAAAGCAACGTATATTCATACAAAAGAAAACCGAAATTATTTGGTAGATTTTTCGTTGGATAAAGTGGAAGAACAAATCGACCCGAAAAAGTTTTTTAGAATTAATCGTAGTCAAATTATTCAAATCGATTCGATTAAAGAAATTACAATGTATTCTAATTCTAGATTAAAAATAATTTTAAATACTTACAACGAACAAGATATGATTGTGAGTCGCGAAAAAGTGACAGATTTTAAGAATTGGTTGGATTAAGATTGATTTCTTGCTTTTTTATGAAAATTTGTTCATAAAAACTTTTATTTTTGCATCAACCAATTAATTATCACTAAATACGAATGGAAAATATAATATCATTTTTTCAGAAATTCTCTTTCAATCAAATCGGAACAACTTTCGCCGTACTTTTTGCAGTTATCGATATCTTAGGAAGTATTCCAATTATTGTAGGAATTCGAAGCAAAGTTGGGCATATTCAGTCTGAAAAAGCGTCTATCGCAGCAGGAATCTTGATGATTTCGTTTTTATTTTTCGGAACAAAAATTTTGAAATTAGTTGGTGTTGATGTTCAGTCGTTTGCCGTTGCTGGAGCTTTTGTGATTTTTATCATCGCTATCGAAATGATTTTGGGAATTGAAATCCAGAAAGGAGTCGAATCCAACTCTGCATCCATCGTTCCTATTGCGTTTCCGTTAGTTGCGGGTGCAGGTTCGTTGACAACTGTACTTTCGCTTCGTTCGCAGTTTGCAGATATTAACATTGTGATTGCGATTATATTAAATATGTTAATCGTATATTTGGTGCTGAAATTCGCAGGAAAACTCGAAAAATGGATGGGACCTGGCGTTTTATCGGTGCTTAAAAAAGTATTTGGAGTAATTTTATTGTCAATCGCAATCAAATTATTTACGTCAAATATCGGTGCATTGTTTATGAATGAAATTAAAATTTAAAAATTCATTATCTAATGAAAACATATATTTATATCGCGACAATCGTTTTGTTGATAGGTTTAGGTTACAACCTATATGAGATGGATTATAAAGCTGGTTTTATGGCTGAGGAAAACTTTCGTAGCGTTTTAGGAATTGGAGCATCGGTTTGTGGATTAATTTTAGTATCTGTATACTTTAGTTTTTTCAGATTGCAAACAAATCTTAAGAAATAAACAGTTTTACAACTTATAATAAATGAAAAAGATTAATCCTAGGATTAATCTTTTTTTGTTTGTATCGCTTCGTTTAATTTTTCTAATAAAGTTTTGACAGATTGTTCGATTACTTCAAAAGGTTGATGTTTTGTAGAAGTATAAATCATCACTAAATCAACCGAATAGTTTTCATTAGGTTCAAGTAACAATTTATTTAATCTGTAAGCTTCTTTAGCACGGCGTTTCAATAAATTTCGGTCAACTGCGTATTTAAATTTTTTCTTTCCAACACTTACTCCTACCCTTATATTGTAATCCGCTTTCGGCTTGATTTTGTAGACAAATCTAATCGGATGAGAAACAAATGTTTTTCCATCAGAAAACAATTCATCGAATGCTTTTCTGCTTTTAAGTTTCTCATTCTTACCAAAAGTCAATTTCATATTGCAAAATTCTATGTAAATTTGTTGCTGCAAAAGTAAGTATTCTAAAAAGTTTTAGAATTATGTAACTTTGAAAATAATTTATTTTTATTTAAAACAAAAAAAGAACAATATGTATCCAGCAGAAATAGTAATGCCAATGAAGGCTCAGTTGACTTCTAATGGTTTTGAAGATTTAACTACTCCAGAACAAGTAGAAGCAGCAATAAAACAAGAAGGAACAACTTTGGTAATGGTAAATAGTGTTTGTGGTTGTGCTGCAGGTGCTGCAAGACCAGGAGTTGTAATGTCATTAGATAATGATAAAGTTCCTACACACTTAACAACAGTTTTCGCAGGATTTGATAAAGATGCTGTAGCAAAAGCACGTGAATTTTTTGCTCCATTTCCTCCAAGTTCTCCAGCAGTTGCTTTATTCAAAGATGGTGAATTAGTACATATGTTAGAGCGTCACCACATCGAAGGGCACTCTGCAGCAGCTATTGCAGAAAACTTAAAAGCAGCTTACAACGAGTTTGCTTAAGACTAAATTTGAAGGTTATTTCAAAAATATTTTAAAAAGTGGAGCAATTTGTTCCACTTTTTTTGTGTTCAAAATTCTTATAAAAAAGAGTTTTATAAATTTTAATTCGAGGAAAAGTTTAAAAACCTGAATTAACATCATAACATAAAATATATCATATCAAATTGATTGCTAAACCTATGAAATAGAGAAAAATGTATCAAAATAATCTGTAAATTAGCAATTCGAAATTTTTTAATATATTATTTAATAAACAAATGAGAATAGCAGTCGTAGGCGCTACCGGAATGGTCGGCAGAGTTATGCTCCAAGTTTTGGAAGAAAGAAATTTTCCAATCACTGAAATTATACCAGTAGCATCAGAAAGATCAATAGGAAAAACTATTGAATACAAAGGAAAAGAATACAAAATTGTATCAATGCAGGATGCTGTAGAAATGCGAGCTGATATCGCAATCTTTTCAGCAGGTGGAGAAACTTCCAAACAGTGGGCGCCTAAGTTTGCAGAAGTCGGAACAACTGTAATTGACAATTCATCGGCTTGGAGAATGGATCCAGATCGTCCGTTGATTGTACCAGAAATCAATGCAGATATTTTAACAACAAATGATAAAATTATCGCAAATCCTAACTGTTCTACAATTCAGTTGGTAATGGTGTTAAATCCTTTGCATAAAAAATATGGAATTAAACGTGTTGTTGTTTCTACGTATCAATCGGTTACAGGAACTGGTAAAGATGCAGTTGAACAATTGAATGGAGAAATTGAAGGACGTGATGTTGCGAAAGTTTATCCATATCAAATCTTCAAAAATGCATTGCCTCATTGTGATGTTTTTGATGAAGAAACAGGTTATACAAAAGAAGAATTGAAATTAACGCGTGAGCCTCGTAAAATTATGCGTGTGGACGAAATGAATATCACTGCTACTGCGGTTCGTGTTCCTGTGCAAGGAGGACATTCGGAGTCGGTGAATATTGAATTTGAGAATGATTTTGATTTAGCCGAAGTTCGCAAATTATTAGCAGAACAGGAAGGTGTAACAGTACAAGATAATCCAGACACAAATACTTATCCAATGGCTTTCTATTCAGAAGGAAAAGACGATGTTTTTGTAGGACGTATACGTCGTGATTTATCTCAACCAAATGCATTAAATTGTTGGATTGTTGCAGATAATTTACGCAAAGGTGCAGCTACAAATGCAGTTCAAATTGCTGAATATCTAGTAAAACATAATTTAGTAGGATAAAAAATTCAATTAAAAATGAATATAAAGTCGCTCTTGTAGCGACTTTTTTTATGTTTAATGAATAAGTTTTCAGAACTTTAACAAATATTTTACGCTATCAAAGCAACCATAAGCGTAATTTTCGCATCTAAACACTGAGAAAGAAAAAGTATTTTGGACGAAAAACAACTCATAAAAGCTTGTATCAACAATGATTCGAAAGCACAGCGGCTGCTTTACGAAAAATATGATGCGCGATTTTTTGCGGTTTGTAAACGTTATTTTACCGATATATAACAAGCGGAAGATGCGTTGGTAAAAGGTTTTTTGAAGATTTTTCAGAATCTTGAAAATTATTCGTTCGAAGGAAGTTTTGAAGGATGGATGCGAAGAATTATGATTAATGAATGTTTGATGGAGTTGCGGAAAAATAAAATTTTTCACCTTAATGTAGACGATTACTCCTCTTCTATTTCATCTAATCAAGAAGCTTCGCAACAAATCGAAGAAGATGATGTGATGAAACTCCTCGATTATCTACCCGAAGGCTGTCGTCTCGTGTTTACCCTTTACGTTATTGAGGGATATAAGCACAAAGAAATTGCCGAAAGTTTGGGCATTACAGAAGGAACATCTAAATCGCAACTTAATTTAGCGAAGACGAAATTGAAGGATATGTTAAGTATGAATGAAAATATAAAATCAAATTTATCGTGAACACAAACGATCCAATAGAAGATTTATTTCGATCAAGAAGTAACGAAACTGTCGGCGAAAAACCGAGAGATTTGGTGTGGAAACGTATTGAATCTGGTTTGCAGAATGAGGAAAAGGAAAAGAAACCTATTCGTGAATTTGTTTCAAGTGTATGGTTTTCTGCAGCCGTTTTCGCGTTGATTGCGATTCCTTACTTTGTGCTTTTTATCGAGAATATTAATACTGAAAATAGAGAAAATTCACTTGAAATTGTCAAAACAAATGTCCCAGTTATTGAGCAATCGCCTACTGAACAAGAAGAAATAGTGGTTTTGGAATCGAAAGATAAAGATTTGGAAAAACCTCTAGAAATAGTAAAGAATGATAAAGTTACAAAACAGCCTGTTTATAAAGTAATGGAAGGGCATTCTGCTGGTGCAATTGATGATAAAGGATATTTTCCTCAATTATCTAAAGCGTCCGCTCCAAATGCTCCAGTTACTTTATCAGCACCGCAAGCAATGGAAGCTCGTTCTAAGGTTTTAGATTCGATAGAAAAAGAAGGTCAATATGCTAAAGCAAATAGTCAAAATTTTGGCTATACAAAAGATTCAGTCATTTCGGATAAGTTAGCAGGAAAAGCTTCAGGTGTCGTGATTAGGGGTGTTTCTAAAATGAAAGATACTTCTGATGTGATGAAAATGACGGTTGTTGCAGAAACACGAGCTGCAAATGCTTCGTTAGAAACAGCTTCGATGATGGATGTTTCTCCAAAAAAATCTGAAATTGACAAATATGCAATTGTTTATAAACCTTTAAAGTTTACAGTAAAATCGGATATTCTACGTACTAATTTTAAATTACAAAAGAAATCAAAAAATAAAATTTCGTTTGAAAGTACAACGAATAATCTTGTCATTACATTCGAAAAAGTAAATGATAAAATTGTTTTAACAACAAACGAACCAAAGGTTGATGCAACGCTTTTGGGAGTTTTGGAAAAAAATAAAAAAGAAATATTTAAATATTATAATAAATAGAGATTAAAAAAAGGTTCGCTTTTAGCGAACCTTTTTTTAATTATTTCCATATAATTTTATTGCATTTTCTTTGTCTTGATTCATCGCGATGATTAAATCATCTAACGAGTCAAATTTCTTTTCATCTCGCAAATGTCCTAAAAATTCAAGGCAAATTGTTTCTCCATAAATTTCTCGATCAAAATCCAATATATTCACTTCTACTCGATGTTCGCGAGAATTGGTAACCGTTTCTCGAAATCCGATACTTAATAAACCTAAATATTTTTGATTATCTACAAAAACATCAACCGCATAAACGCCATCTTTTGGAATCAATTTATTAGGATCAACTTGTAAATTAGCGGTAGGAAAACCAAGTGTACGCCCAATTTTATCACCATGAACAACTTCTCCAGAAAGTGGATAATGATAGTTTAACGCTTTGTTCGCATATGCGATATTTCCTTCGATAAGTGCATTTCTAATTTTTGTAGAACTCACCGCCACATCATTTTCTTCGACAGCTTGCAATTGAATCAAATTGAAACCATATTCTTTCGAAAGAACTTGTAATTGCTCGAAATTTCCTTCTCTATTTTTCCCGAAATGATGATCGTAACCAATGACTAACGTATCAATATTGATTTTATCAACCAATAAATTTTTGACAAATTCGACAGAAGTTACTTGTGAAAAATCTTTTGTAAACGCTTGAATAATCAAATGTTCTAATCCAAATTGACGTAAAACATTTTCTTTTTCCTCTAAAGTGTTCAAAAATTTAAGATCACAATTTGGCTGTAAAACCATTCTGGGATGTGGATTAAAAGTAATCAAAACGCTTTCTCCATCAATTTCCTTTGCAATTGTATTGAGTTGTTTTAGAATAGATTGATGTCCAATGTGTACACCATCAAACATGCCCAAAGTAAGGACGGGACGTTTGATAGGTTTGATTTCTTCTAAGGATTGATAAACGTTCACTAATATATGATTTGCTACAAATTTAAGGCTTTCAAATCGATTGACAATTTTATTTTTTAACAAGGTTAGTTCTAATTTATTGATTATTAGATAAAAAGATTAAAATAAATTTGGAATTACTAAATTCATTTACTAAATTCATAATATTATTAACATATAAAATATTTATTATGAAGAAAATTATTTTACTAGGAGCCTTATTGGTAAGCTCTTTTTCTATTGCAGAGTTTAATAATTCTACAAATCTTTTAGTTAAAATTAACAAAGAGAAATTTGTAGAATCTAAATCGACACCTGACGCATGTTTTGTGAGAGAATGTACAATTACAACTACTGTAGGTCCTGATGGAAATACTTACACAGAAAAAACATGTTCTCCATGGGTACAAGTACTTTGTCCTAATACTGAAGAAGAATCTGCACCAGGTATTTATTAATATCTAATGGCAGACTTTTTTGTCTGCCATTTTAATAAAAAATAATACAATCAAAAGATGAATAAATTAAGTTTTTTAATACTGATATTTTTTTTGATATCTAATTATACATATTCACAAAATCAAGGAAAGATATTTTATAAAAAAATAAATGTTGATGGAAAAATGAATACTTCAATTTTAATCTATGACGAACATGAATCATTTTTTTATACAATATTAGATAAAGCTATAACAAAACCTTTCAGAGATGAATATGGAACACTTGTTCAGCCAAGTAATACAATTGATTCTATTGCTAATAAAAGATTGTTTAATTATTATGATAGAAAAAAAAATAAGTTTTACTTAAATAATATCAATAAAAACCAAGAAATATTAATGTCTATAACTCCTAATAATGACGAATGGATGTTGACAGATGAAACGAAACAAATAGGAGATTTCAAATGTTTTATGGCGTATAAGATTATTAATGAAAAAAAATATTTTGCTTGGTTTACAGAACAATTACCATTGCCATATGGACCAATCGCAATTAATGGATTGAAAGGTATTATATTAGAATTGTATAATGAAGATAAAACAGTTTTTTTTGAATTTGAAAAATTTGAAAATACTAGCGAATTAGTTCAATCATATATTAGTGAATACGATTTTTCAAATGCAATTACTTATCAAGAATATTTAGAACTAAAAAAATAATTAATCATGAAAAATATTCTTTTATTATTTATCGGGGTGTTCGTTTATTCTCAAAATTATAAAGTTGAATATGATGAAATTTATTTGTTACCAGAAAGTTCTAAAAAGAATCTTTCAGATGTAATAATTAGTAACTATGAGACACCTAAAGAACATGTTTTACTAATAAATGAAGACGATTTGTGCTTATATAAAAAACAAGAAAAATTAGGTCAAACAAATAGTGTAGAATCTATAGGTAATTACACAACTAATTTTATTGTTACAAATCCATCAGAAAAATACATTTATCAAGATATTACGATCGAGCATAAAAACTATAAGGTTAAGTCTCCATTAAAACTAAGCAATAGATGGCAAAATCATCGCGAAACAAAAACAATCAACGGAATTTTAGCAACTAAATTAACCTTAGAATCAATCAATGATTTTACAGAAGTTTGGTATGCTAAGGATATCAAAACAAAATGTGGTCCATCAAAAATATTAGGTTATCCAGGTTTGGTATTAGAAGTTTTTATTAAACCAAAATCGGATGATAAACCTACTGTTATTTATAAAATGAAAAATATTGATTTCCTAAAAGATGATTCAGAATTAAAACCTTATTTCTCTAAAATATCAAATGAAACAATTACACAAGAAGAGTTTAGCGAAATATATAAAGCCTACCAAAAAAACGTACAAGAAATGTACGGAGGTGGAATTGATAAAGATTAATATGATTAAAATTTAGTTAATTATTATAAATTCTTGATTACTAATCAAAATATTATGACAAAAATCTTAAAAAGTATATAAATTATACAATGTTTTTAACTTACCTTTGCACCCAAATAAAATAAACTAAATCATTTCATATAATGGCAAATCAAAAGAAAGGTAAGATTGCACAGGTTATTGGACCTGTAATTGACGTTATTTTTGATAACGCAGAAGGCCTTCCAAATATTTATGATGCATTAGAGGTTCCTCGTCAAGGAAAAGAAACATTAATTCTTGAAGTCGAGCAACACATCGGTGAAGATACTGTACGTTGTATCGCAATGGATAGTTCTGATGGTTTACAAAGAGGTCAAGAAGTTATCGCTTTAGGAAAACCAATTATGGTTCCTATCGGAGAAAACATCAAAGGACGTGTATTTAATGTAGTTGGAGATGCTATTGATGGTTTAGGGAATTTAGACAAAGAAAATGGTTTACCTATTCACCGTCCAGCTCCAAAATTCGAAGAATTATCAACATCTGCAGAAGTTTTATTTACAGGGATTAAAGTAATTGACTTAGTAGAGCCATACGTAAAAGGTGGTAAAATTGGTTTATTTGGTGGTGCCGGAGTAGGTAAAACAGTATTAATTCAGGAGTTGATGAACAACATCGCTAAAGGACACGGAGGTTTATCTGTATTCGCTGGTGTTGGTGAGCGTACTCGTGAAGGTAATGACTTAATGCGTGAGATGATTGAAGCTGGATTAATTAATTACGGTGAAGATTTCATGCACTCTATGGAAGGTGGATCTTGGGATTTATCTAAAGTAAACAGCGAAAACATGAAAGAGTCTAAAGCTGCTTTCGTTTTCGGACAAATGAATGAACCTCCAGGTGCACGTGCTCGTGTTGCTTTAACAGGTTTAACATTAGCTGAATATTTCCGTGACGGAGATGGACAAGGTCAAGGACGTGACGTATTATTCTTCGTAGATAATATCTTCCGTTTTACACAAGCAGGTTCTGAGGTTTCTGCCTTATTAGGACGTATGCCATCAGCCGTAGGTTATCAGCCAACATTAGCAACTGAAATGGGTGCTATGCAAGAGCGTATTACATCTACTAAAAACGGATCTATTACATCTGTACAAGCAGTATATGTACCTGCCGATGATTTAACTGACCCTGCGCCAGCTACGACTTTCGCGCACTTAGATGCTACAACGGTATTAGATCGTAAAATTGCTTCATTAGGTATTTACCCAGCGGTAGATCCATTGAACTCTACATCTCGTATCTTATCACCAGCAATTATTGGTAAAGAACATTACGAAACAGCACAACGTGTAAAAGAAATCTTACAACGTTACAATGCTTTACAAGATATCATCGCGATTTTAGGTATGGAAGAGTTATCAGAAGAGGATAAATTAGTTGTACACCGTGCACGTCGTATCCAACGTTTCTTATCTCAACCATTCCACGTTGCAGAACAGTTTACAGGTATTCCAGGTGTTTTAGTAGACATCAAAGATACAATCAAAGGATTCAACATGATCTTAGATGGTGAAGTTGACCAATATCCTGAGGCTGCATTCAACTTACGTGGTACAATCGAAGAAGCGATTGAAGCTGGAGAAAAAATGTTAGCAGAAGCTAAATAATATAATTTAACCATATAAAGAGTGCTTACGTTTCTTTTCTTTTTGAAAGTTGCTAAGTACTCTTTTTTTTAAAAACAATAGGATTATGCACTTACAAATTATTACGCCAGAATTCGTAGTTTTCGATGCAGAAGTAGATGCTGTTACTTTACCAGGTAAAGATGGTGAATTTCAGTTATTAAATAACCACGCTCCTATCGTTGCAACTTTAGGTGAAGGAACAATCAAAATTAAAGTTCACACAAAAACTTTCGAAGATTTCGATAATCAATCTGGAAAAGTTTATAGTTCTCCATCTAATGAATCTACATTATTGTTAGATATCAAAGGAGGAACAATAGAAATGAACAATAATAAAGTAATCGTTTTAGCAAACTAATTACTTTTTTATCATAAAACTTAAAAGGAGATCAATTTTGATCTCCTTTTTTTATGTTTTCTACTTAATATTCTCTTTTTTACTTCAAATTTTATTCTGTTTAAATCCTTTTTATAGATTTCGAAAGAAATATTTTTAACTTTTTGGCATGAATATTCTTTTTAAATCAATTTTATAGATTTATTTTCTAAAAACTAATTATAAATTTTATTATTTAGAAAATTATTCTAATTTCACATAAAATATAAAACTACAAAGTGTAGTTAGAAATGAATAATTTTTAAAGATGAAGTACAATTCTAAAAAACATTCTTTTGGACACGGCGTCCTGCTTCAGAGCATCTATAATTGTATCAATAGTAAAATTCGAATGTGCAGCTGCTAATTTTAGCTAACTAACCTACCCTACTATTTATTAATCGTAGTCACATTCAAAACAATTTTATTATGTCAACAGAAAAACAATTACATTTCGATACTTTACAAGTACACGCAGGTCAAGAAGTAGACCCATCAACAGGCTCTCGCGCTGTTCCAATTTATCAAACATCTTCTTATGTATTTAATGATGCCGAACACGGAGCAAATTTATTTGCTTTGAAAGAATTTGGTAACATTTACACAAGAATTCAGAATCCAACAACCGACGTTTTCGAAAAACGTATTGCTGCGCTGGAAGGTGGTGTTGCGGCATTAGCTGTTTCATCGGGACAAGCGGCACAATTTATTGCTTTAAATAATATTTTAGAATCAGGAGATAATTTTGTTTCGGCTTCTAATCTTTATGGCGGAACATATAATCAATTCAAAGTTGGTTTTAAGCGTTTAGGTGTTGATGTTCGCTTTGCTGAAGATGCAGATCCAACAAAAATTGAATCATTAATTGATGAAAATACAAAAGCGATTTATGCAGAAACGATAGGAAATCCGAGTTTTAATGTTCCAGATTTTGAAGCAATCGCTGCAATTGCACAAAAATATAACATTCCATTTATTGTGGATAATACGTTTGGTGTGGGCGGTTATATTTTCAAACCTTTAGAGCATGGAGCAAACGTTGTCGTAGAATCTGCAACAAAATGGATCGGTGGACACGGAACTTCTATCGGTGGAGTTATCGTGGATGGTGGAAATTATAATTGGGGTAATGGTAGATTTCCACAATTTTCTGAACCATCAGAAGGTTATCATGGTTTAGTTTTTTCCGATGTTTTTGGAGTGAATGGTCCTTTTGGTAATATTCAGTTTATTATTCGTGCCCGCGTCGAAGGTTTGCGCGATTTTGGTCCAGCAATTTCACCGTTCAATTCTTTTTTATTGTTACAAGGTTTAGAGACGTTGTCGTTAAGAGTTCAGAAACATTTGGACAATACGTTAGAAATTGCGCGTTGGTTAGAACTTCATCCGCAAGTTGAAAAAGTGAATTATCCTGGATTAATTACTTCTCCAAGTCATCATTTGGCAAAAAAATATTTGAAAAATGGTTTCGGAGCTGTTTTATCATTCCAAATTAAAGGTGATGCAGACAAAGCGAATCAATTTATTGATAGTTTAAAATTGATTAGTCATTTGGCAAATGTTGGCGATGCAAAATCGTTAATTATTCATCCTTCTGCAACAACTCATCAACAACTGAGCGATGATGAACAAAAATCTGCTGGAGTTTTTCCTGGTTTATTGCGTCTTTCTGTCGGAATTGAATATATTGATGATATCAAAAATGATCTTCAGCGAGCTTTTGATAAAATTAAGTAAACAAAGTATTATTAGCTATAAATTAATTCAGTGAATTTTTATCAATATAATTATACAAAGCCATTTCAATTAGAAAATGGTCAAATTCTCGAAAATTTAACCATTGCTTATCATACAGCGGGAACGTTGAATCCCGAAAAAAATAATATCATCTGGGTTTGTCATGCTTTAACGGCAAACTCGGATGTTTTTGATTGGTGGGCTGGTCTTTTTGGAGAAAATGAATTGTTCAATCCAAAAGATCATTTTATTATTTGCGCCAATGTGATTGGTTCTAATTATGGAACGACAAATCCGTTGTCTACAAATCCTGAAACAAATTCGCCTTATTATCGAGATTTTCCTACAATTACGATAAAAGATATGGCAAATGCGCACCAATTGTTGGCAGATCATTTAGGAATTTCAACTATTCATTTATTAATAGGTGGTTCACTCGGTGGTCAACAAGCGTTAGAATTTACGTTACTTGATCAAGTTAAAGTGGATAATTTGGTTTTGTTGGCGACAAATGCGGTACATTCTCCATGGGGAATTGCGTTCAACGAATCGCAGCGTTTGGCTATCGAAGCCGATGCAACTTTTAACGATAAAATTGAGGATGGAGGAAGAAATGGATTGATTGCGGCGCGTACAATTGCGATGTTGTCTTATCGTACCTATATTATATATGAACAGAAGCAAAAAGACAAGGATTCTGTTTACAACGATTTCAAAGCGTCTTCTTATCAAAAATATCAAGGTGAAAAATTAGCAAATCGATTTAATGCACATTCATATTGGACACTTTCGAAAGCGATGGATTCACAAAATTTGGCTCGAAAGAGAGAGTCTTTAGAGAAATCTTTGGCTCAGATTTCTTCGAATACTTTAGTGATTGGAATTTCTTCGGATATTTTATTTCCGCCAAGTGAGCAAAAATTTATAGCGAATCATATCTCAAATGCAAAATTTATCGAAATAGATTCTATTTTTGGACACGATGGTTTCTTGGTCGAATTACAAGAATTAAATACAATTTTGGAACATCTCGTATAATATTATGAAATGAATAATAATATGAAGCTCGATTTATTCGAGCTTTTTTTATTTATAAATAGATTCTACTTCGTAAAATTTCTCTCGAGTCGTTCCTTCAAAAGTATCCATTTTACTTTTCTTTTGTTCAAGAAAAGCAAAACGTCTAATCATTTTCTGCGGTAAAAACGGGCTTTTCCCGTCTAAAATCTCTTATCTCGCATCTCACATCTAAAAATAATCAAAAAATATTTCCCATCATACCAATTACTTAAGAG
>NZ_JAOCDJ010000032.1:0-27299 GCF_029840885.1 Empedobacter sp. GD03861 | reverse complement strand
TAATAATACTTAAATTTATTCCATTAATAAAAAACCGACTGTAGTAGTGTAAAAATACGCTATAATTAGTATCGAAAATAAGTATAATGTTGGTTTTATATTATAAATAAATAAGATTGTTTAATCTCTTTTCAACGGCATACATTCGTAGAAATTTTAAAATACTGCTTATGGAATCAAACCATACGATGAACAAAGTAACAGCGGCAACGCTCTTAATCGCATTTGGAATCATTTACGGTGATATTGGAACAAGTCCTTTATATGTAATGAAAGCGATAATTGGCGAGACTCGCGTGATTGAAGAGAGCATTGTCTACGGAGGCGTATCATGTGTTTTTTGGACTTTGTGTTTTCAGACTTCTATCAAATATGTATGGTTGACACTAAAAGCGGATAATGATGGCGAAGGAGGAATTTTTTCTTTGTATTCATTAATCAAGAAAAAAGGTAAAAACCTAATTATTCCAACCATCATTGGAGCTTCTGCTTTGCTCGCCGATGGAATTATCACCCCCCCCGTTTCCGTCTCTTCTGCTGTTGAAGGACTACGAATGCTAAACGGACTCGAAAATCTACCTACTATACCTATTGTCATCTTTATCCTTTCGATGTTATTTTTCTTCCAACGATTTGGAACAAATAAAGTAGGAAAAATATTTGGACCATTTATGGTTTTATGGTTTACAATGCTTCTAGGCTTAGGAGTTTTACATATCGTACATCATCCAAGTATCATCAAAGCATTAAACCCTTATTACGCGTATAACTTATTGATGAATTATCCTCACGGATTCTGGATTCTTGGCGCTGTATTCTTATGTACAACAGGTGCTGAGGCATTATACTCCGATTTAGGACATTGTGGACGAAAAAATATTAGAATTAGTTGGTTGTACGTTAAAATCTGTTTAGTAACAAACTATTTAGGACAAGCAGCTTGGTTAATGCATCAAGACAATCCTATGTTAGATGGTAGAAATCCTTTCTACGAAATGATGCCAGATTGGTTCTTGATCCCTGGAATTTGTATTGCCACAGGTGCAGCTATTATTGCGTCTCAAGCTTTGATTACAGGATCTTTTACCTTAATCAACGAAGCGATCAACTTAGGTTTCTGGCCAAGAACATTAATTATTCAACCAAACGAGCACAAAAGCCAAGTTTACATTCCTACAATCAATTTTATGTTATGGGCTGGCTGTGTCTTTATTGTTTTATATTTCCGAGATTCGTCCCATATGGAAGCCGCCTACGGACTTGCTATTACAGTTACCATGTTGATGACGACCTTCTTGTTATCCTATTATCTTAATTATTATACAAAGTTCAACAAAGTATTTATTGTGGCAATTTTGTCGATTTTCGTAGCAATAGAATCTTCATTTTTCGTAGCAAATGTTGTCAAATTTGTTGATGGTGGATATTTAGCTTTATTAATGGGATGGCTGTTCTTCATAATAATGTATTGTAGTTTTTACGGAAAAATCCTTAATTCTAGAAACTTAGAATTCGTTAAAATTAAACGTTACGCGAATGTGTTAACTGAATTAAGTGAAGATAAAACAATCAATAAATATTCGACTTTCTTGTTTTACTTAACGAAATCTACCAATCCGAAAAATATCGAGAAATACAGTATTCAATCTATTTTATCAAAACGACCAAAACGTGCAGATGTCTATTGGTTTGTAAACATTAACCGAGATAGTGAGCCGTACACGTTGAGCTATAAAATATTGCCAATTGTCGATCAAAAAATATATCGAATTACATTTAATGTAGGATTTAGAGTTCAACCAAAAACAGAACAATATATCAAAAAAGTAATCAACGATATGTATGCAAATGGAGAATTAGAGTTAAAATACCTGAGTACCTGTTTGAAAAAATACAATCAAGATCCTGACATGAAATTTGTTTTGATTGAGAAATTTCCTTCAATTGAAACCAAATTAAGTATGAAAGAATTTTTCACACTAAAAGTTTATTATTTATTAAAGAAAATAGAATTCAACATTCCGAAATCTTTTGGTCTAGAAAAGAACGACGTTGTTATAGAACACATTCCTCTTTATATGCACAAACATAATATTGACGATTTAAAAAGAATTCAATAAAAGAATAGAAATCCTGAAATAATTTTTCAGGATTTTTTTTTGTCAATATTTTATAGATTGATAATTATCAAATAATTTTTATAAATTTATAACAATCAACAAGATAAAATATTTATAAAAAATTAAATTATGTTCGAAATTTATCAAGACAAAGCAGGAGAATATCGTTTTCGTTTGAAAGCTAAAAATGGACAAAATATTTTGGCAAGCGAAGGTTATAAACAAAAAGCAAGCTGCGAAAACGGAATTGAATCTGTTCGCAAAAATTCGCAAGATGATTCTAAATACGAATTAAAAGAAGGTGCTTCTGGTAAATGGCATTTCAATTTAAAGGCAACAAATGGACAAGTAATTGGGACAAGCCAATCGTACGAAACTGAATCTGGCGCTAAAAATGGAATTGCTTCTGTCAAAACAAATGCTGCTGATGCAGAAATAAAAGAAGTAGGAGGTTAATTACAAACCGTCATAAAAAGCTGAAGCCTTGGATAAATCCAAGGCTCAACCTAATTAACACTAATATGAATTAACACTAAAAACTTATGAAGTAAAATAATGTTCAACTTTATTTTAGATGCGATCTAAGCATCCAAGCAGTTTTTTGATGTTGTTCTAATAAACCAACTAAGAAATCCGAAGTTGATATATCATGAAACTCATCAATTTCTACTACAGCCTGCGCCAAAAAGTCAATAATAACTTCGTGATCGTGTAGTAAATCAGCAATAAAACTTAAACTATCTTTGTTTTCTGTTTTTCTTGTTTCTGATAAATGAGCTAACTGCAAATACTCTGCCATAGTTGCTGGTGCATAAACATCTTTTTGACGAATTTTTTCTGCAACATCATCTATAACAATTTGTAACTCGTTATATAACGATTCAAAATACACATGTATTGTCTGAAAATCAGGACCTTCTACATTCCAATGTGCATTTCTTGTTTTTAAGTATAAAATATGTTCATCAGCTAATAATTTAATTAAAATATCAGCGATTTTTTGTTTTTTTTCTGGCGATAATAATTTCATATGATTAAATTTTATATTGTCTATTTGATTAACTTTACTAATGCAAATATAGAACCAGAAAACGAATGAATTATAGATTTATCAAATCTTATTTCTATTCTTTTATAATTAAAAACTATGAACGACTCGAATTAACTTAAAATAAATAATAATGTTTACTTAAAAACAGAATTACTATTTTTGATAAGGCAAATTTATAGTGGTTTTTTCAATTAGAGCCATTTTTAAAAGTTAAAAATTAATTAAATTTCTATGAAAAAGTTTCTTTTATTTATCATTTCTTTAACCCTAAGCAATACTGCTTTTTCTCAAATTAATCAAAATCAAACGCTTAATAATAATTGGCGTTTTGGAGGTGGTTTGGGACTATCTTTTGGGAATAACAGTTATTTTGGGTTTAATATTTCTCCAAGTGTTGGATATATGGTTGCAAACAATTTAGAATTGGGTGCGACAGCAGGTTATCAGTATGCGAAAGATGACTATGTAAAGCAAAATTTGTTTAATGTTGGTCCTTACATTAACTTTTTTCCAATCGAAAACATTTTCTTGAGAGCCAATTATATGTACTACACAGGAAAACAAAAGTACAACGATCGTACGCCATATTACAACAGTATTTATGAAACTGACATGGACGAATCTGCGTTATGGTTGGGAGCTGGATATCAATCGAGTGGACCAGTAAGATTTCAAGCTGGTGTGATGTACAATGTTTTATATAAAGAAAACGAAAGTATATTTTCTTCAGGATTACAACCTTTTATGGGTGTTTCAATCGGATTATAAGTCATAAAAAAAAGTCCATCTAACAATTGTTAGATGGACTTTTTTTATTTATTTCAATTCGTCTTTTAAGAATTTTCCTGTTACACTTTTCGGATTCTTAATGATTTCTTCTGGCGTTCCTTCTGCCACAATTTTTCCACCTTTACTCCCTCCGTCTGGACCAATATCAATCACATAATCAGCTAATTTTATCACATCCAAATTATGTTCGATAATGATAACAGTATTTCCAAATTCTACAATTTTATTGATTACTTTCATCAACACATTTACATCTTCAAAATGCAAACCTGTTGTGGGTTCATCTAAAATATAAATTGTTTTTCCTGTTTGTTTTTTGGCTAATTCTGTTGCTAATTTCACACGTTGCGCTTCTCCTCCACTCAATGTTGTCGACTGCTGCCCAAGCGTAATGTAACCCAAACCTACATCTTGCAACATTTTTACATAACGAAATATTTTCGGAATTGCTTCAAAGAATTCTACCGCTTCATTTACCGTCATTTCTAACACATCTGAAATTGATTTTCCTTTGTAGCGAACCTCCAACGTTTCGCGGTTAAATCGTTTTCCATTACATGTTTCACATTCGACATGAATATCGGGTAAAAAATTCATTTCAATCACACGCAAACCTGCTCCTTGACAAGTTTCGCAACGTCCACCTTTTACATTAAACGAAAAACGTCCAGGTTTATAACCTCTAATTTTCGCTTCAGGTAAATTTGTAAACAACGTACGAATATCAGAGAAAATTCCCGTATAAGTTGCAGGATTAGAACGAGGAGTACGACCAATTGGCGATTGATCCACTTCGATTACTTTATCCAAATGTTCTAAACCTTCGATTTTTTTGTAAGGCATCGGATCTTTTTCTGCTCGAAAGAAATGTTGATTCAGAATTCTGTACAACGTTTCATTAATCAACGTTGATTTTCCAGAACCTGAAACACCCGAAACTACAACCAACTCTCCTAAAGGAATGGTAAGATTTACATTTTTCAGGTTGTTTCCAGATGCTCCAAAAAGTTTCAATTCTAATCCATTACCTTTTCTTCGTTCTTTTGGAACTTCGATTTGTAACTGATTGTTTAAGTATTTTGATGTTAATGTATTTGATTTTAACATTTGTTCTGGTTCACCTTCCCAAACAATTTGACCACCATTTTTTCCTGCTTTTGGTCCAACATCAACCACATAATCTGATTCCAAAATCATGTCTTTATCATGTTCTACAACCAAAACTGAATTTCCGATATCGCGTAATTTCTTTAACGAATCTATCAATCTGACATTATCGCGTTGATGCAAACCAATACTTGGCTCATCTAAAATATACAACACATTCACCAATTGAGAACCAATTTGCGTTGCCAAACGAATTCGCTGTGCCTCGCCTCCAGAAAGTGTTCTAGAAGAACGATTAAGGCTCAAATAATCCAATCCTACATCCAATAAAAAGGATAAACGCGTATAAATTTCTTTCAGGATCTCGTGCGCAATTTGTTGTTGATTCGACGTCATCGAAACTGGTGCATTTTCAATCCATTTTTGTAACGATTGAAGATCCATTTCCGCAACTTCACCAATATTTTTTTCATCGATACGAAAGAAAAGTGATTCTTTTTTAAGACGTTTCCCTTCGCAACTTGGACAAATAACTTTCTTTCCAAACTTTTTGCTAATCGAACTTGAAGACGGATTATTTTTATCTTCCATAATTTCAGAAAGAAATTCATTCAATCCCTCAAAATCGATTTTATATGTTTTTTTAACTGATGCAAACTTAAGATCAACATTCAATGTTTCTTTCAAACCATTCATTACATCATCAATCAAAGCTTGAGGAAGTTTCTTGAATGCTACTTTCTGGTCTATATTATGTTTGACAAAAATCGCTTCCAATTGTTTTTCTATTCGAGAAGATGATTTTAACGTCTCAAATAATTCTTCCAAATTATCAAACAACGATTTATCTTTATCTTGAAATAATTTTTCGTGATTTACCACTTTCAACTCACCTAAACCTGTACACGTCGGACAAGCACCTTTTGGTGAATTGAACGAAAATGTATTAGGTTCTGGCAACGCATATGACATTCCTGTCGACGGACACATCAACGAACGAGAAAAGAATTTCGTTTCATTGGTTTCGTAATCCAAAATCATCGTAATCCCATTACCTTGTTGCATTGCATGATCGATACTTGAACGCAAACGTTGATCATTCACCTTATCATTCAACAACATTTTATCCACCATCAATTCGATATCATGCGTTTTGTAACGATCTAACATCATTCCAGGCGTAATATCTTGCAACTTGCCATCAATGCGCATTTCAAGAAAACCTTTTTTAGAATATGTTACAAAAACTTCTCGATAATGACCTTTTCTTGAACGTACAATTGGCGCTAAAATCGCAATTTTCTTCTCGCTGTATTGTGTTCGAATCAACTCAATAATTTGCTCTTCTGTGTAAGCAACCATTTGTTCGTTTGTTTCGACTGAAAAAGCCGTAGATGCACGCGCATACAACAAACGAAGAAAATCATAAATTTCTGTAATTGTACCAACAGTGGAACGCGGATTTTTATTGGTCGTTTTTTGCTCAATTGCAATAACAGGCGACAAACCATCAATTTTATCAACATCTGGACGTTCTAAACCTCCCAAAAATTGACGTGCATAAGCCGAAAAAGTTTCGATATAACGACGTTGTCCTTCTGCATAAATCGTATCAAAAGCCAACGAAGATTTTCCACTTCCACTCAAACCCGTGATTACCACAAGTTCGTTTCGAGGAATCTTTACATCAATATTTTTTAGATTATGTTCACGTGCACCGTAAACTTCAATAAAATCTTTGTCCATGTTCGTTTGTAAGAAGTTGCAAAAATACAAAAAAAGCCACATTACTGTGGCTAAGTGTACTTTAAAAATTGTTAATTCTTAAGTATTTATTGTTTTTTAATTGGAATATAAATTCGAGAAATTAGTTTTAAACTATCAGTTTCCTTCGGATCGTTTAACATAATCTCTAATTGTTTTGTATCCAATTGTAGTTTTTTAGATTTTGCATAATTCTTCATTTTTTCGATTGTTTGCGCACGCTTAGAACGAGGTCCTAAATGCAATGTTAACAAATAATCTCCACCAGGAACAACCACTTTTTTCATCTCTTTTTGTAAAGGCAAATCTTCTATTAATTGTATTCCAGCAAAAAATGTTGTCTTATCTTTTTCTTTATCAAAATCAGTAAAATAGACATATGGGAAACCTAAATCGAAATCAAAACCACCTTCATCTTTATTCATTAACGATTTATAAATCACCTCAAAAGCACCATCTACTTTATCCATTATATCTTTTTCCGCTAAACTTGATTGTTTACGAATCGCTAATAAATTTGTTCGACCTAATTCTACAATTCGATATTCACCATAATTCAATCGTCCTTCTTTTTGATCCTTATCTAATCTAACTTTCACTTTTTGATTTAGGTTATCCAAAGATTTTTCAAATTTAGATTCAGGATTTTTGAAAAAAGCAAAATAGCGGTAGAAATAAGGAATTTCTTGACTTAAATAATTCAATTTTGCAGTTGTTTTCCCATTTTCTTGTTGTTCAAATTTGACATTCAAACTATCTAATTTTTCCCAACCATCATATTTTATCGTATAATTAACGAAACGATTAATCGAAAAATTTTCAATCGTTACTTTTCCTGAAGCAATTGAAGCATCTTCTGAATCCCATATCATATAATTTTCGTCCTCTTCTTTTGTATTCGAAAATTTCTTGATTGTCAAAGAATCCGAAGCTGTAAATTGTTGCCATTTCGAGAATTGACGAAGATTATAAAATTCGTCGTACACCAAACCAACAGGTGCATCAAATTCATATTGCATTTCTTCGTCGAAACGATTCGGTAAAACGATTGGTAATAAAGCCAAAACCGCAATAATGATTACTAAAAAAAGATTTATTTGTTTCATTTACAAAATTGATTGTACAAAAATAGAAATACTTTGTAGGACTCTTAATATTAATCTGAATTAATCTGTTAAAAATAGTATATTTGAGTAAATAATATAAACTTATGGACTTTACAAATTTAATTCAAGGTGCAATGGGACAACAAATTGTTGCTTCTGCTGCAAAACAATTAGGGATTAATGAATCTCAAGCTCAAACTGCTGTTGCAGCAGCTGTACCTTTTTTATTGTCTGCTTTAAATAAAAATGCACAAGGCGGAGGTGCTGAAGGAATTTCGAATGCTTTGAATCAACATGACGGGAGTATTTTGGATAATCTTTCTGGATTTTTAGGTCAAGGAGGAAACCAACAAGATGGATTAGGAATTTTAGGTCACGTTTTAGGAAATAAACAACAAAATGTAGAATCTGCAATTTCTCAACAATCTGGATTGAATACAGCACAAGTTACTCAAATTTTAGCGTTAGTTGCGCCAATTGTAATGGGCTACTTGGGTAAACAAAAACAATCTGCTGGATTAGATTCAAATGGGATTGCTGGTTTATTAGGCGGTTTAGTTGGTGGTTCTACAACTCAAACAAACCAAAGCGGAGTAAATTTAGGAGGTTTCGAAAAATTGTTAGATCAGGATGGTGATGGACAATTAGGAATTGGAGATGCCATGAGTTTATTGGGTGGATTTTTCAAAAAATAAGTCTTGTCTTAAACTGAATAAAAATACAAAATTTATTAAGCAGGAAATTTTCCTGCTTTTTTTGTTTCAAAAATTATCAACCTATATATTCTAAGTATTCGAAATTATCAAATTCATAAATATTAAAAGTTTGATTTAAAAAATATATTATTTTATTTGTTATTTATTATAATTTTATCAACAATAAAACACAAATAGCATGGATACTTTATTTTACTCAGAAAAATTCATTCAAAGAATTAAATCAAAAAACCCTAACGAAAAAGAATTTTTACAAGCAGTTGAAGAAGTTTCCGAAACCATTTTACCATTTGTAGAAGAAAACCCTAAATACAAAAAGTTCAAAATTCTTGAAAGAATTGCAGAACCAGAACGTATTATTCAATTTAGAGTAACTTGGGTTGATGATAAAGGCGAAATCCAAATCAACAAAGGTTATCGTGTACAAATGAATTCTGCGATTGGTCCTTATAAAGGTGGTTTGCGCTTTCATCCATCTGTTAATCTTTCTATTCTTAAATTCTTAGCTTTTGAACAAGTTTTCAAAAACAGCTTGACAACTTTACCTATGGGTGGCGGAAAAGGTGGTTCTGATTTTGATCCAAAAGGAAAATCGGACATGGAAATTATGCGCTTCTGCCAATCTTTTATGAGCGAATTATCTCGTCATATTGGTGCAGATGTCGATGTTCCTGCTGGTGATATTGGCGTTGGAGGACGAGAAATTGGTTATTTATTTGGTCAATACAAACGAATGCGAAACGAATTTACAGGTGTTTTAACTGGAAAAGGATTAGAATATGGTGGCTCTTTGATTCGCCCAGAAGCTACTGGTTATGGTTTATTATATTTTGTAGAATGTATGTTAGCCGAAAAAAAAGAAACCTTAAAAGGAAAAACAGTTTCTATTTCTGGTTCTGGAAATGTTGCACAATATGCTGCTGAAAAGTCTCTGGAATTAGGCGCAAAAGTGGTTACACTTTCTGATTCTTCTGGATATATTTATGATGAAGACGGTTTTGATACAGAAAAACTAAATGTCATTTTCAAAATTAAGAATGATGATTACGATAGAATTTCAAAGTATGTTGATTATTATCCAAACGCTAAATTTTTCTCCGACCAAAATCCTTGGAAAGTTCCTTGTGATATAGCTTTGCCATGTGCAACACAAAACGAATTGGATTTACAAGATGCGCAAACTTTACATCTCAATGGTTGCAAATTGGTTGCCGAAGGTGCTAATATGCCAACAACTCCCGAAGCGGTTCATTATTTTTTGGATCATCAAATTTTATACGGTCCTGGAAAAGCTGCGAATGCTGGTGGTGTTGCAACTTCTGGATTGGAAATGTCTCAAAATTCGATCCGTCAAAATTGGAACAGAGAAAAAGTAGATTATCGATTAAAAGAAATTATGATAAAAATTCATCACCAATGTAAAAAATATGGAAAAGGTGAATTTCAAGAAAATATAAATTATTACAAAGGCGCTAATATAGCTGGTTTCGTAAAAGTTGCCGATGCTATGATTGCTCAAGGAATATAAAAATCCATTTATAAAATTCGGTTCCCTTTACTGAATTTAGAATTCAATTGTTTGTTATTAAAGCTGGACTTCTGTTCAGCTTTATTTTTTTAGAGTGGAAAATTAATTTTAAAACCAATACCTCGAACAGATTCAAATTTTATCATTTCGTCGTTCTGAAAATATTTGCGCAAACGTGTCATAAAAACATCCAAACTTCTACCCATAAAATAATCGTTTTCACCCCAAATTTTTTCTAAAATCTCTTTACGACTCACTAATTTTTGATTATTCTGAATCAAGAAACTCAACAATTCTGCTTCTTTTTCTGTTAACTGAAATTTTTCTTCTTGATAAGATAATTGCAATTGATTTGGAAGAAAAACATAAGCTCCAATTTTAATCAATTCTTCTAAAACAGGTTGATTTCGCTTCAAAATATTTTTTATTCGCAAGACCAATTCTTCAGGATCGCAAGGTTTTGTGATATAATCATCTGCACCTAATTTCAAACCTAAAACACGATCAAAACTTTGCGCCTTAGCAGTCAAAAATAAATATGGAATTGTAATGGTTTCGGCTAATTTTTTCGCCAAAGAAAAACCATCAATTTCGGGTAACATGACATCAAAAATGATTAATTGAGCTGATTCCAACGATTCTATTTCCTTCAATAGTTTTTGTGGATGATCAAACCAAGTCACTTCAAAATCAGAAAATTCTAGATATTGTTTGAGAACAGTTCCCAAATCTTGATCATCTTCTACTAAAATTAATTTAGTTTTCATTCGGCAAAATGATTAAAAATTGAACACCTTTGTCTTTATTATTCTGAACGTTAATTGTTCCTAAATATCGTTCGATTGTATTCTTGACCAAAAATAATCCAACACCCAAACCGCTTACATTTTGGTTAATAGAACGATTCACACGATAATATTTATCAAAAATAAGAGGCAAATCATTGGTTGGAATTCCAATTCCATTATCCGAAAAATTCAATGTTATTTTTTTTTGAAATTTAAAATCTAATACAATTTCAGTAGCTCCATATTTGACTGAATTTTCAATTAAATTCTGAGCAATTTGTTTAAAATCGTTTGTTTTCAGTACATTATTTTTCTCGAAAATACTTTGATTAATAAGTTTAATTTCTGGATATTGAAGTTGAATCTTTTGGATAATTTCATTCAAAATAACCTCATCTAACAATTCAGAATTTTCGTCATTTTTTACAAAAATAGAATCAACAGTTTGCTCCAAACGATTAATTTGTCTGTTCATCATTTGTTGCGTTTCTGGATGTTGAACTTGATGCAAAGCAAATTTCATCGTCGTAATTGGCGTATTCAATTCATGCGCAATAGAGTCTATTGTCAAATGTAATTGATTGATTTTTTCTTCTTGTTTCGATAAATTTTTAAGACTTTTCCAATACAAAAAGACAATTAATCCAACAATCAACAAACTCACAATGATTAAAGGAATAATTTTCTTGAGAATTAAAAATTTCAAATTCAGTAATTCAAAATCTGTCTTTCCTCTAATTTTATATTTATGACGTTCATTTTTATTAATTCCTAAATCAGAATCTGTTTGATTACTAATATCATCCGATGACCAAACACTTTGATTAATATTAGTTGGTTTCGCAATTTTATTTGTCGTTTCGTAAATCACATACTTTTTCTTTGGCAATAGTTCTTTATGATTCAATTCATCATAAACCGAATAAACATCTGTACGAAGTGCTATTTCAAAATTATTTTCCTTAGAATAAACGTCTAATAGAGAATCTACAATTGGCGTATAAATCTCATAATTATAATCTACTTTCGTTCGAATTATTTGTAATTCATCAAACTGTTTTTTTTCATCATGATTCAGTTTTTTGAAATAATCTAAAATCTTATCATCATTAGAATCTGTTTCATATTTTGACATAAAATTCATCACTTTAACTCCAATTTCACACGCCTCTTTATTCATATCTTTCTCAATCAATCGATACAAATTGTAGATATAATACCCTTGCAATGCAACCAAAACGATCAATGCAAAAGAGAAAATAAATGTATAATGTTTTTTAGATAATTTCATAAGCTTTCCATCAATTCAAAAATACATTGTTTTCGCACATAAATTACACATTAACTCATCGTTAACCGTTCATTAACCAAGTAAAATCGAAACTTGAAAGAGATTTGTTAAAAATCTGAACCATGAAAATAGTAATAACATTTTTTCTGCTACTTCCAAATTTAATTTTTGCACAAATTATTTCTGGAAAAATTATCGATGAGCAAAATCAACCAATCAAAAATAGTTCTATTGAAGTTGAAATTCCTTCACAAGATCCAATTGTAGCTGAATCGAATGAAAATGGCGAATTTAATTTTGAGCTTCATCAAGCACAATCATTTACAATTTACATTAAAGAATTTGGTTACCAAGAATTTGAAAAGACATATCAAGCTAACTCAGAAAACTCTTTGATTATTACGCTTCAAAAAGATGAAACAATTAACTTAAAAGACGTTGTTTTTTCTAGTCAAAAACCTTTGTTGAAACGAAAAATTGATCGAATAGAATTTAATGTCGAAAATACGCCTTTGCAAAATTTAAGTGCTTGGGATATCGTGAAAAACACGCCAAATGTTCTTCTAAAAAATGAACAGTTAAGTGTGAGAGGAAATACGCAAATTTTAGTCACAATTAATGATAAAAAAACATTAATGTCCCAAGATGATTTGAAACAATTGTTGGAAAATACTGATGGTGCAACAGTTTCTTCGGTTGAAGTCATTACCAATCCGCCTGCAAAATATGAAGCTTCTGGAAGCGCGATTATAAATATTAAAATGAAGAAAAATGTGCTTTCTGGTTACAAAGGACAAATTGCGACACGTTATCATCAATCTATTTATAGCAAAGGAATGCTGGGTACTACCCAATCTTACAATACAGAAAAATGGCAATTGACAGGAAGTTATTATTTTGTGAATGGAAAATATGTTCGCAAGAATTTTGATGTAACAACTTATGAAAAAGATCAGACACGCTGGGAAAGTGACATGATTCGTCGAACAGTCGCGAAACAACAACATATTTACAACTTTGCTTCTCAATATTCAATTGATAGTTTACAAAATTTTCAGTTTGGAATAAATGGCTCTAGAAATCCTGCGTCAATTGGGAATTATAACGTTCCAACAAATATTTACAATACAACAAATAATCAACTTGAATCATTTTACAAAACACAAAATCATCGTCGCGAAGCTTCGAATAATTTTAATACGTATTTGGTTTATGATAAAAAATTCGGGCAACATAATTTGACATGGAGCAACAATTTTAGTCATCGTTATTACAAAGAAAATCAAGATGTTTTAACAAAATTGAATTTCAAGGATAAACCTTATGAAGAAAATCGTTTTTTGAGCGCGGCACTTCAAAAATTGAATCTATTTTCTACACAAATTGATTATAGTTTGATCGAAGAAAATTATGGTTTGGAAGCTGGAGCGAAATATAGTTTTGTGAAGAATGATAATGATTTAGATTTCTTTGAGTCGATTCAAAATCAAATCGAATATCAACCCGAAAAAAGTAATATTTTTGATTACAAAGAACAGATTTTTGCGTTGTATATTTCTGGAAATTACAAATGGAAAAAATGGGAAGCAAAAGCTGGTTTGAGATCTGAAACAGCTCTTATAAATACGATTTCTGATAATCCAATTAGCCAAAATAAACGAACAAACACCGATCTTTTTCCAACTTTATACGTCATGTATAATTTTGAAAATGCGGGACAAATTGGTTTGAATTATGGAAAAAGAATTGATCGACCTAATTATAATTTCTTGAATCCTTCAAAATCATATTACAATCTATTTTCTTATTTTCAGGGCGATGCCAATGCGATTTCTACTATTATCCACAATTTGAGTTTATCCTACACCTTGAAAGATTGGAATTTCGAAGCCTATTATCGATACGAGAAAAATCCAGCGATGGAAATTTCTATTCAAAATCCTGAAACTTTTGAAACGGTTTATCATTTTACTAACATCAAAAATGGAGAAGCTTTTGGAGCTAATCTTTCGAAAAATTTCAATCTAAAATCGTGGTGGAAACTGAATTTATTTGCGATGGGAGAATATAATCAAAACTATTATTTTGGTCCAGATAATCTGCAATACAAAAACGATGTCTTTTTTTATCACCTTTCATTGAGCACGCAATTGGATTTAGACAAAGCAAAAACATTTAATATTTCGACAGGATATCATTATAATTCCCCAGCTATTCAAGCTTCATTTGATATTAGTTCTTCTCAAAATACATATTTGATTTTAAACAAAAAAATATGGGATAAACGTTTTGAAATTGGTTTGGTTTTCAATGATATTTTTAAAACTGATCGCAATACGATTTCTACGAAATACGCAAACCAAAATCAATATTTCAAAGATTATCGCGATACACAATATTTTATGTTGAATTTGAAATACAATTTCGGAAACCAGAAAGTAAAAGAAGCGAAACAAGCGGAAAAAACTGCAGAACAAAATAGAATTTAGCGTTACAAAAAAAACTTAAGTTTTATTAAATTTGAGGAAAAGCAATAAAATGAATTCAGTAAAAATCATTCGAACAAATTCTTCTAACAAAGATTTTCAAGAATTGGTAACAGAATTAGATAAAGATTTAGCGATAAGAAATGGCGAATTTCATTCTTTCTTTTCGCAATACAATAAAGTTGACAAAATAAATCACGTTGCTATCGCCTATTTAAACGAAAATCCTGTTGGTTGTGGCGCTATAAAACATTATTCTGATACAACGATGGAAGTGAAAAGAATGTATGTAAATCCTGATTTTAGAGGAAATAGAATTGCAGCTAAAGTTCTGAATGAGTTAGAAAATTGGGCAATCGAATTAAATTATGAACGATGTATTTTGGAAACCGGATTGAAACAACCCGAAGCAATCGCGTTGTATGAACGATGTGATTACACAAGAATCGAAAATTACGATCAATACAAAGACATCGAAGAAAGTGTTTGTTATGAAAAAATATTGAAATAGAAAAGCTGAGCGATGCTCAGCTTTTTTATTATTTATTAGATTCTTTTACCATTTTGTTCATTTCGGATGCCGTAATTTCACCATCCATAATCATGTACATTTGTTGATCATCGCTGTTAATACTCATCAACACATTTTTAAAAACTTTCGCATTTGCATTTTCCGTTAAAAAGCGAATTTTACTTCCGTCCTTATTTATCAACATCAATTTTTCGAAATAGATTATTTTTTCAAGAAAACAGTTCCTCCAGCTTGCGCTTTTGGAAAAATTGTAACATCAGCAATTTGTACATGTTCTGGTTGTTGCAACAAATACTCTATTGCATTTGCAATATCCTCTCCAGCCAATGGTTCAAAACCTTTGTATACATTATCCGAAAGTTCTTGATTTCCTTTGAAACGAACCAAAGAAAATTCTGTTTCTACCGCTCCTGGCGCAATATTGGAAACTTTGATTCCGTAAGGTAACAAATCATAACGCATTCCTTTGCTCAACGATTCTACCGCCGCTTTCGACGCACAATATGTTCCTCCATTTGGATAAACTTCTTTTCCCGCAATCGAAGAAAGGTTGATGATATGCGCATTTGATGATTGTTTAAGAATTGGAATAATTGCTTTCGAAACGTAAATTAATCCTTTTACATTGATATCAATCATTGCTTCCAAATCCTCCAAATCAGCTGTATCAAAAGGTGCTAATCCGTGCGCATTTCCCGCATTATTGATTAAAACATCAATATTTTTCCACTCATTTTCTAAACTTTCTACTGCATTAAAAACAGCTTCCTTGTCTCGAACATCAAATTGAATGGTTTTAACTTCCGTAATTTGACTCAATTCTGCCTGAATTTCATCTAATCGTTCTTGACGACGCCCACACAAAATTAAACGATAATTTGGTGCTAATTTCTTTGCTGTCGCCATTCCTATGCCAGATGTTGCTCCGGTTATGAAGACTGTTCTTTTCATTTTCTTAAATAATTAAAAGTGCTTTTTTAAGACCGTCTAAGATACAAGCTAAAAAGAAATTAAAAAATGATTTATCCTGTTTTCGTTCGATATTTTCTACTTTTTCTTCTTTCATTTTTCCGCGCGAATCATTCTTTACAGCAGCGTTTCCTATAGCTGACAAAAATTTTCTTTTCGAACCATCATCACGCAAAACATTCACTTTCAAATTTTGATAATCTATTCCAAAATTTCCACTTGCAGCTTTATCATTTCCATCAAAATTAAATTTTATTTGATTAAAAAATCCGTCTACAGAAACCTTAAGATATGGTTTCACAAAAGGATCAAGGTTTTTTGCAGGAAGTTTTGTAATTGAACCATTAATATTAAATTTCTCTGAACGATTCATTGGATTAAATGTCCAATTTGCACGCAAATCTCCATTCATAAATTCTGAACGCCAATCAACATCAACGTCTGGTAAAGATGTTTTATGATAACCCGAATTGACATTTTTAACCGTTGCATTTATAGATGAAAACGTCAATTTTCCTGTTCCGATACTTTTTTCAGTTTCTTCCTCATATTCTAATTTAGAATTGACCAATTGCAATTGCTTCACCCCTAAATCGAATTTCATTTCACGTAATTTTTGCGAAAACATGGTTTTACGTTTTGTATCATCAGGTGGAACCAAACTTCTATAAATGTTTGCATAAAGTTGATTCAATTTCATTTGATTTGCTTTCAAAAAGAAATCTTTGGATGGAGAAATTCCCCACTGAATTCCATTTCCTTGTAATTGCTTGACAGAAACTGTATATAAATCGGCTTGTTTTTTCAATGAAGCTGTATACGCTTTTCGAGAAAGTTTTGGCGTTAATTTTAATTGATTCAACGTCAAGTTTCCATTCTGAAATTGCAAAGCTCCAGTATTCATCTTATACGTTTTTCCTAAATCGAAATCAATTCCTGAAGATTTTAACAACACAGATTTATACGAAAATGGTATTGCTTCTTGAATTGTTTTTGGATCAACATTGATTTGATTAAACGCTAACTGAATTTGCTTCAACGTTAAATTCGGCGTTTTTTGTTGATAAGGAATCACATCCAAATATCCATTTACCAACGAAATTTTATCAACTTTTATAACATCATTAAACTCTTTCGACGTTTTTCCTTCGCGCTGCGCCACTCGTCTTGGTTGTCCATAAATCGTAAATTTTGGATTTTTGAAAATTACATGATTGATATGAAGTTCTTTCCCATAATCATTTTTCAACCCTAAAACCGTTAAATTAACATTATTGAAATCAAATTTTTGCGAAGCAATAAATCGAGATTGTTTGATTTGAATCGTATCAATTCCAAGATTAAAATTAATCAAGAATTTTTGCGTTGCTTTTTCCGCTTTTTTTGCAATAACTTTTTCATTCTTTTGATCGATGATTTTAACATTTACCTCATCCAATTTGATTGAATTTGTATGAAAATAGAAATCACCATTTTTTATTCCCCAACTGTTATTATTTAACGTCAAAATTGGCGCTTCGACATCTAATAATGTGTTTGATTTTGTATAATTTCGATTAAATTGATTTTTTGAAATTAATGGTTTCATTTTGAAATTTTTCAGAATCAATTTCTTTTCTGTCAAATCAAAATTAGATGCTGTTAACGTGTGCATTTCATTCAATCGATAATACATCGAATCCAACTTAATACGGAAAGTTTTATAATCAATCGGAATATCATTTGTTCGCGTCAACGCATTCATTTTTATTCCTTCGATATTTAACGACACATTATTTATTGCATATTTTACCGTTTTTGCATTCGAGAAGAGTGAACGAATTTTACCATTTTCTATTTGTAATTTTTTGATATTAATTAACTCCGCATCTTCCGTTTTTATGCTTACTTTTTTAGTTGATTGTTTCTCAACTTTATTCTCAGGTTTGGCAGAAATAATGGTAATTTTTGGATTTTTGAATTTGATTAAATCTGTTTTAAAATATAATTTATCTTCTGAAGTAAATCCCCAATCCATCTTAGAAAGCGAAAGAAGTGGTGATTCAATATCCAATAAATCATTTTCAGAATCGTTTGGAACGTACATTTTTCCGTTCATTTTAAGCGGTTTCATCAAGAAATTATCCAACTCAAAATCAGTTTCATTAAAACGAACTTTTCGTGCTCTAATCAATTGTTGATCTTTTACCACAAAAAACATCGAATCTAATTTGATATCAAAAGCAGAATATCTGAACGGAATTTTTTTGTCCGCTGTTCGCTCATTGAAACGAACGCCATCAAAATCGATCGAAAAATTAGAAACATTTGCTATATGTTTCTTTCCTGATTGAGAATACAAATTAAACTCGCCATTGTTGATATTCACATTGGAAACATCTATACTTTGCCCAACTTTGGATTGTGCTGTATCTTTTTTGATCGAATCTTTTTTCTCTTTGAGATAATAATTTACAGAAGGATTGTTGATATTGATAGAAAGCGCCGCAACTTCTTTTTTGGTAATCAACTTGAAAAAATTAATTCCAACTACATTTATTTCTTTGACTTTTCCTGTTGCGTCAATCGAATCCTTTATCAACAAAGAATCTTTTGGAGAAACTTCAACATTTTTTAGTGATAAAGACGAATTAAAAATAGAAAAGCTCAAATCTTCGTAAGTCAGATTATAAGCCGTATCGTTTTTTTCTGCAATGATTTTTGGAAGTCGATCATTCAGAAAATAGGAGATGTAAAAACTTAAAATAAAAAGTACCGCAATAATAGAAATTAAAGCGATACCGATTCTTTTTATCCAAC
The DNA here is from genome assembly GCF_029840885.1 of Empedobacter sp. GD03861. Lineage (NCBI taxonomy): Bacteria > Pseudomonadati > Bacteroidota > Flavobacteriia > Flavobacteriales > Weeksellaceae > Empedobacter > Empedobacter sp. GD03861. Next base: position 8,253 of record NZ_JAOCDJ010000032.1, on the reverse strand, counting down.
GGTTGTTAATCATTGATATAGTTTGGTTAACAGTGTTAAAAACAATTATTATACCAAATATAACAAAATGTTAAATTTATTCGTTGATATCGTAGATTTCTTTGATATTTTCTAAGATTTTATCGAAGTTTAAATTCAAATCAATTAATTTTCCAGTAAACAAATCGAACACCCAACCATGTACTTCTAATCCATTTTCCATTGCACGTTGTACAAAAGGATTTTTTACCACATTTACACATTGTTCTTGTACATTTAGCTCTACCAAACGGTTGTAACGCATTCCTTCGTTTTCGATTGCATTCAATTCTTCTGAATGTAAACGATAAACATCACGAATATTACGCAACCAAGGATTCATAATTCCTAAATCTTTCGGAATCATTGCAGATTTAATCCCACCACAATTATAATGTCCACAAACTACAATATGTTTCACTTTTAGGTGTTCTACCGCATAGTCTAAAACAGAAGTGGTATTCATATCCAAACTAATTACCATGTTCGCTATATTGCGGTGTACAAAAACCTCACCTGGCTCCGCTCCCAACAATTCTTCTGCCGTCACACGACTATCCGAACAACCAATGTAAAGCACTTCTGGATTTTGACCAGCCGAAAGCTTATCAAAATATTGCTCGTCTTGTCCTAAACGTTTATTTACCCACTCTTGGTTGTGTTCAAAAACTTTTTCTAAATTCATAATTTTCTAAATTACATCTTGCACTTCTGGATGTTTACCAACATAAACGCTCACATAACTACAAAATGGAATGATTTTCAACTGATTTTTTCTTGCGTAATCTACAGCTTCTAACACTAATTTTTCGGCCAAACCTTGTCCTCTCAATTCGGGATTAACACCTGTATGATTAATCAACATTTGTTTTTCTTTCAGCATAAAAGTTAATTCACCAACTTCTTTATTATTCTCATCAAGAAGTATAAAAACTCCATTTTTTCCTTCTAAATTCAATTCAATTTTCATAGAATAGTATTTTAAATTCAAATTAATCTTTTTGGATGAGATTTGGTCAAAAAGATTTGTTAAAAGTCTCGATATACAAGACAAATTTACGGGTGAAAAGTTTTTAATTCAAAGAAAATTTAAACAAATAATAACAATCAATTTACAATCATCTTTCTATTTGATAATCAACAACAAGCCATTCTATATAATATTTAATGTATAGGTTTGAGTTTTTTACTTGATTATTTATTACATTTGTTAGATATTTTAAGGAAATATTCTTCATATGAAATTTATTGTATCGAGCAACACGTTATTAAAAAATGTTAACTTAATCGGAGGGGTTATTAACTCTAATAATACTTTACCAATCCTTGATAATTTTTTATTCGAATTGGATTGTAGCCAATTAACTATCACTGGTTCTGATTTAGAAACAACAATTTCAACAACTTTAGAAGTTGAGTCTAATGATAATGGAAAAATTGCAATTCCATCAAAAATCTTAACTGATACGTTGAAAACTTTCCCTGCGCAACCGCTTACTTTTATCCAAAAAGAAGGAAATACGTTGGAAATTGTTTCAGAACAAGGAAATTATCAGTTAGCATTCGAAGACGCAAACGAATATCCTCAAACGCCAGATATCGAAGACGCAAGCTCTACAACACTTAGTGCAAGCATTTTATCAGAAGCAATTATCAAAACTATTTTTGCGACAGGAAACGACGAATTACGTCCAATTATGACAGGAGTCTTCTTCCAAGCAAATGCAGATATTTTCCGTTTTGTTGCTACAGATGCGCATCGTTTGGTAAAATATACTCGCAATGGTTTAGAGAATTTACAAGCTGCTGAATATATTATGCCGAAAAAACCACTTATCTTATTGAAAAATATTTTAGGAGGAAATAATGACGATGTAACAATCGAATACAACAATACAAATACACGTTTTTCATTCCAAAACATCGTGTTAACTTGTCGTTTGATTGATGGTAAATATCCTAATTATGAAGCGGTAATTCCAAAAGAAAATCCAAATGTATTAACGATTAACAGAAACTTATTCTTGACATCTTTGAAACGTGTGGCAATTTTCTCTAACAAAACAACAAACCAAGTTCGATTAAAATTAGTTGGAAATTCATTGACAATTTCTGCTGAAGATATCGATTTTGCAAACAAAGCAGAAGAAAGACTTCCTTGTGATTACAACGGAACTGACTTACAAATCGGTTTCAATTCTCGTTTCTTAATCGAAATGTTGAACAATTTACAATCAGAAGAAATAACATTAGAAATGTCTGAACCGAATCGTGCAGGAATCATCAAACCAGTTGATGGACTAGAAGATGGCGAAGAAATCTTAATGTTAGTTATGCCAGTTATGTTAAACGCATAATCAAAAAGAATACATAAAATTCATTTATACAATACAATGAAAATTTCATACAATTGGCTAAAAACCTACATTGATACAGATATAACACTTGATGAAGTGTCTTCAACACTTACAAGTACGGGTCTAGAAGTTGAAGGTGTAGAACAAGTAGGTGGAGCTAAAAATTATTTGGAAACCGTATTAGTTGGTAAAGTTTTATCAGCTGTGCCTCATCCAAATGCAGATAAATTAAAAGTTACTAAAATAGATTTAGGAGACGGAAAAGAAACACAAATTGTTTGTGGTGCTCCTAATGTTGCAGCGGGTCAAAATGTACCTGTGGCGACTGTCGGAACGGTTTTACCTTCACCAGATGGTGAATTTAAAATCAAGAAGGCAAAAATTCGTGGTGAAGAATCTTTCGGAATGATTTGTTCTGAAGTAGAATTAGGAATTGGTACAGATCATTCTGGTATTTTGGTTTTACCAGAAGATTTAAAACCTGGAACTTCTACGTTCGACCTTTTCGGAAAAAATGATGAAGTTGACCACGAAATCGAAATTGGTTTAACGCCAAATCGTGCGGATGCAATGTCACATTTTGGTGTAGCGCGTGATTTACATGCGGCCCTTAAAACTCGTGATATCGCGTCAACATTCAAAACATATGATGTATCAAATTATCCTACGACAGATTTCGGAAAAAATCCTATTTCTATCGAGGTTAAAGATACAGAAGCAGCGCCTCGTTATGCAGGTATTTACTTAAAAAATGTAAAAGTTGCTGAGTCGCCAGATTGGTTAAAAAATCGTTTAAAAGTTATAGGATTATCGCCAATTAATAATGTGGTTGATATTACCAATTACATTTTACACGATTTAGGACAACCTTTACATGCTTTTGATGCTGCTAAAATTGAAGGAAATAAAGTGATCGTTCAGAAATTAGCAGAAGGAACAAAATTCACAACTTTAGATGGCGTTGAACGTACATTAAAAGGACATGAATTGATGATTTGCAACGAAAATAATCCAATGTGTATTGCTGGAGTTTTCGGAGGAAAAGATTCTGGAGTTTCGGATGCAACGACAACTATTTTCTTAGAATCAGCATATTTCGAGCCAGTAACAATTCGTAAAGGAGCGAAAGCACATGCATTAAATACGGATGCTTCTTTCCGCTTTGAACGTGGAATTGATCCTAACATAACTATCGACGCGTTGAAGAAAGCTGCGATGATGTTAGTTGAAATTGCTGGTGCTGAAATTGCATCTAATATTGATGATATTTATGCAAATCCTATTCAAAACTTTAATGTAAAATTACGTTTACATAAAGTGGTTGAATTATTAGGAGTTGAAATTCCAGAACATAAAATCAAATCGATTTTAGAAAATTTAGAAATTAAAATTTTGTCAGAAAATAATGGAGTTTTAGATTTAGAAGTTCCAGCTTATCGTGTAGATGTACAACGTGATGTAGATTTAATCGAAGATATTTTGAGAATTTATGGATACGATAATATCGAAATTCCTTCAAAATTCTCGTTTTCTTATGTTCCAAATCAAAAAGTTAGTCCAGATAAAATCGAAGATTTTATTGCGCGTCAATTGATTTCTTTCGGATTCAATGAAGCGATGAATAACTCGTTAACGAAAAAAGAATACGAACAAGTTTTCTTTTATCCAGAAGGAGAAAGTGTTGCCATGTTAAATCCACTTTCAGCTGATTTAGCTGTAATGCGCCGCACTTTGTTGAATGGTTTATTAGAAAATGTTGCGTTTAATATCAACCGTCGTAATTCGGATGTTAAATTATTCGAATTTGGGAAAATTTACCGCAAAATTGATGGTATTTACGAAGAAAATAAATGTTTAGGAATCGTTCTTTCAGGAAACTTTAATAGCGAATCGTGGACAGGAAATTTACGTAAAGCTTCATTTGCTGATTTGAAAGGTTTGATTAAACAAATTTTTGTTCGATTAGATATTCAAATTACAGATGAGTTACCTGCAAAAGATGATAATTTCTTAGATGGAATTGAATTTGTTTCTGCTCAAAAATCATTAGGAAAACTTGGAATCATCAGCAAAAAATTAGCAAAAAAATTAGGCGTTAATCAAGATGTTTTCTTTGCTCAATTAAATTGGGATGCAATGGTTGCTTTAGCAAACAAACACGATTTGAAATACAAAGAAATCTCTAAATTCCCAGGTTCTCGTAGAGATTTAGCTTTATTGCTTGACTCTTCTGTGAAATATGAAGAATTGTACAAAGCGACAAAAGAAGTGAAAACGAATTTGTTGAAAGCTGTTAATTTATTCGACGTTTACGAAGGAGATAAATTGCCAGTTGGTAAAAAATCGTATGCTTTAAGTTTTATGATTCAAGACGAAAATAAAACATTAAGCGATCAAGAAATTGATGGTTTAATGAATAAATTAATCAAATTGTATCAAGAAAAATTCAACGCTGAGTTGAGATAAAATATTCCGAAAAATGAAAAAGATTGTAACTTTATTTTCAGCAACTCTTTTGATGAGTTTTATAGCAACTTCTTGTTCTACAAGCGCAAGTACTGCTAAAATTAAACCTAAAGCGGAAGTTTCAATTTCAAATCAAAATTGGTATTTGATCAACGATAACAACGTAGTAAAAGGTTTGTACGATAAAGACGTGATGTTGGTTATTGACGAAGCGAATTCGACTGTAAGTGGTTTTGCGGGTTGCAACAATTTCAATGCTTCTTTTACAAAAGTTAGCGGCGTAACCAGCTTCGTTAATTTCTCTGAAACCAAAATGGCTTGTCCTAATTTGCAAGAAGAAAAAGCATTTTTATCGATGTTGAAAAGTGTAAATCGTTACGAAGTTTCTGGAAAAGAATTACATCTTTACAAAGGAAATATCTTATTATTGACATTTAAAACTTTGTAAGTTTTAATCAATTATAAAATCAAAAAGCGCTCTAAGAGCGCTTTTTTGTGGTTTATATTATTTTATTTTAAACTTCTTTATTTTCTTCAACTGCTTGTTGAGCTGTAGGAGAAATTGCTTCATCACTTTGCTTGAAACCAATTTTAGTAATCGGAATTTCTTTTGATGATAAATAAAACTCTAAATCAGCATTTAATTCAATCAGACGATGCGGAAAATCTTGTCCAACATTTTGTTTGGCTTCTGTTAAGAAAATTGCACAATGTTTTAGATAATCAGGCGTTAATTTCGATTTTGCTTCTTGAAATGCCGAAAACAATACCTTTTCTGTCATCACAATATTTTTCGTTTCATCTTTTCTATATAATGCATATAAACGTTTTTTAAGCGATTGTGTAAAATCAATCATCATTGTATTTGAGAAAATTTTCATTTCAGCCGCATAAGGCGTCCAGAAATCTTTGTTCAACGCATTTTGATTTTTCAAAATTGATAATAACGGAGAATCTTGCGCCAAATTCGTAGTCATGTGATGTAGAAGTAATTGTTTGCGCTCGTCAAAAGTTGGAGGAAAAATCGGAATATGTAAATCAAAACGACCAGGTGCAACGATTTCATCATTCAAATTTGCTAAAGATTCAACAGCTCCAACAATCAAAAGTTCTTTCGTATCATTTTTCTGAATATGTCTAAGAACGGAATAAAACAAATCGACCATTTCTGGATAAATGGTATTTACAGAAGTAGAGTGTAATATTTCGTCGAACGAATCAATAAACAATAATGTTTTGGGTTGATTCATCTTTTTTGAAAGAAAATCGGAGAATTTATTCTTTTTGTTATCAAAATTCCCAACTAAATAATCATTGAAAATATGTACAAATTCGTAACCAATCATATTCGCTATTTTCTTTGTCCAATATATTTTTCCACTACCTGGAGATCCATATAAAATCAATCCCGCAGGTTTTGAGATTCCCCAACTTTCTCCTTGATCTTTGCTAATAAATGGATCTAACATATCAGTCATATAAAAATACAAATCGGTATAACCAACTAAACTTTTACCAGAAAAATCTTCGCATTGCGGAAATGCTTTTTCTATAAACGGATATTTTCCCCCAATGTAAGAATGAATCAAATAACTTGACACTCCCGTTTTCATCTGCTTTGCAACCTCGGCAGGAATTCCATTTGTTACAAAAAAATGAAGCACTTCTTCTTCTTTCGCTCCAATTGTTTTAGCGATTTCTTCTATTGTTTTTTCTTTGGAATAATCTTCGGCATATCTTTTTAAGAAATCTTTATTCTCTTCCGAAAATGTTATAAATTGTTGTGTTACATTAAAATTTTCGTCAATACAAAAACTCAAATCAATATTAAAATCATTGATAAAATTCTGTAAACTTCCTAAAGATATTTCGAGTTGATTAGATAAATCTTTTAATTTCATTCTGTTGGCTTGTTCTAATTTCTATTAAAAATAAAGATTAATTCGTGAACTAAACCATTTTAAGTTCTAAACTTCTGTTAAAGGAACAAGCGCATCTATAGATGCGCTTGTTCCTTTTAATTGTATATTTTATAATTATTTACAATTTAGATGAATTAAGATAATCTTCCATTTCTTCTTTATTTGCTTCATCAGATTCGTCTTTTAGAACACGATGAGCCACTTTACCTACAGTTAAACCTTGAATAACGATTGAAAATAAAACAACGATGTATGTAATCTCTAATAACAAATCTTTCCATTCCGAATTTGGCATCGAAAGAACTAATGCAATTGAAACTCCTCCACGAATTCCTCCCCAAACCAAGACAATAAGTGAACCTTTAGAAAAAGTGTTTTTTCTTAAAATAGTACGAGCTGGAATAACAATTGATAATGTTCGAGATAATAGGACTATAAAAATTGTGGCAATTCCTAATAGAATTTGATCCATTAAATCTTCTATTAACAACAATTCGAAACCTATAAAAAGGAATAAAATGGCGTTCATTATTTCATCAATAAGCTCCCAAAATTTGTTTAAATAATCTTGAGTTGTTTTACTCATTGCGAATTTTTTTCCATAATTTCCGATTATTAAACCTGCGATAACCATAGCTAAAGGGCTCGAAACATGAAGTTCTTTTGCAATCAAAAATCCTCCCATTACAATCGATAATGTAATTAAAGCTGAAACTTTATAATCATCAATTTTTTTCATCGAATTAGACGCTGTAAATCCAAGTAATAATCCAAGTAAGATTCCGCCACCAGCTTCCATCAAGAATAATTTTGAAACACTTGCAAAATCAGCATCAAAGCTTGGATTAGTTGCTATTTGTAAAACTACTGCGAACATTACAACGGTCACACCATCATTAAACAGTGACTCTCCTGTAATTTTTGTCTCAATAATTTTAGGAACTTTTGCTTGTTTCAAAATTCCTAATACAACGATTGGATCAGTTGGTGAAATTAATGTTCCGAACAATAAACAATAGATATACGGAATTTGAATACCAAAATATGGCGCAATGTAATATAAAATTACTGATATAATAAATTCTGATAATACTACTGATATTGTAGCATAAGTAGCAATTGTCCATCTCAAGTTTTTCAAATCGAGAATATTAACGTGCATTGCGCCTGCAAAAAGCAGAAAATTAAGCATTGCGCCCATCAATATTTCATTGAAGTCTAAACTATTAAAGAGTTGAAACATGTCTTTTGTAGCATCAGGAAAATAGCTATCTCCCAATAAACGGATAGCGATAGATACTAACATGGCGATAATCATAATTCCAATTGTTCCAGGTAATTTTAGGAATCGAAGGTTTGCATAAGAAAATAATGCAGCAAGAACAATTAGAACCGAAAAAGAATAATATAGTTCCATTGGTATTGATTGATTAAAATTTGGAAAAAGTTACAAAAAAAGAGCCACTATAAAGTGGCTCTTTCTATATTAA
>NZ_JAOCDJ010000031.1:0-28060 GCF_029840885.1 Empedobacter sp. GD03861 | reverse complement strand
AAAATTAAACTTGTTAATTACTCAAGAATGCCTTTTAACTTCATAAAATGATTAGACCTTTTGCTTTTCTTAACAAAAAGAAAAGAAAAAGGGATACTTTATAGTTAACTACTCGGGAGGAATTGTCGCAAAGCGAGAATAATTTATTCAGTATAGTTAATAATATAATGGATACGATGCTGATGACATCATAATTAAGTTTCTATAAAGAAGCTCTTTTATAAAATAGGAGTGACAGAATCAAAAAAAAGGAGAACATGAGGTTCTCCTTTTTTAGTTGATAGTAATTATTGTTATCGTTGTTATGCTAATCAATGTTTATTATACTCTAGAATTAAATAACCTCAGCTACAACAAAAGTACTACCCCCAATGTAAATCATGTCATTTTCTGTTGCATTTGATTTTGCTGCAATTAATGCCTTTTCTACTGTATCAAAAAAGTGTTTATCGGTAATATCTTCTGGAATTATTTTATACAATTCATCGATATCATATTTTCGAGGAACATCTGGTTGACAGAAATAATAGGTTGCTTTTTTTGGAAAAAAATTTAAAATAGATAAAACATCTTTATCATTCACAAATCCTAAAACCAAATGCAATTGATTATAAGCTTGCTCATTTATTTGTTTTGAAACTTCTGCTAAACCATGTGGATTATGCGCAGTATCAGCAACAATTAATGGATGTTGTCCTAAAATATCCCAACGTCCACGCAAATTTGTATTCTTTACAACATTCAATAAGCCATTCGCAATATTTTCAGGGGAGATCGCCCAATTTTGTTTTTGCAATTGCTCAATAGCGGTTAAAACAGTACGTTTATTTTTAATTTGATAAGATCCTTTCAAATCTGAAGGCAAATCTTGAAAATGTTTTTCTTCTGCAAAAATGATTTCTGCATTTCTATCTTTCGCTACTTGTTCAAAAACTGATTTTGTCTCTGCTGTTGTTTCACCAATTACAATCGCTGTGTTTGGTTTTATGATACCAGCTTTTTCAAAAGCAATTTTATCCAACGTATCACCCAAAAATTGTGTATGATCCAAACCTATATTCGTAATAACAGAAAGTTCTGGTAAAATAATATTCGTGGAATCTAATCGTCCGCCCAAACCTGTTTCTATAATCGCGATATCTACTTTTTGTTGTGCAAAATATTCAAAAGCCATCGCAATTGCAATTTCGAAAAAAGACGCTTTTTGATCTATAATTTTTTGTTCGTGCTTATTTACAAAATCAATCACAAATTCTTCATCAGCCATTGCTCCATTTACACGAATTCGTTCGCGAAAATCTTTGAGATGTGGAGAAGTTGTTAAACCTGTTTTGTACCCCGCTTCCTGAAAAATAGAAGCCAACATATGAGACGTACTTCCTTTACCATTTGTTCCTGCAATATGAACAGTTTTAAATTTAGTTTGAGGATTTCCCATATATTCGCATAAAGCTGTAATATTTGTTAAATCTGCTTTCATTGCTGATGCTCCAACACGTTGAAACATTGGTAAATTTGTAAACAACCAATCGATTGTTTCTTGATACGTTCTCATTTGTACAAAAATTTATACGAAGATACGCAGGGATAAAATAAAAGTCGATTTCTTCCGAAGAAAAAATCGACTTGATATGATGAATATTTTGTTCAATTAATCTGAATAATCCTGACGAGTCATTAAAGTTCTTTTTAAATAAAAGAATCCAAAAACTGCTGCAGCTACCGAAGCTACAAGAATCATTAATTTAGCTTCATTCACATAATCAGGATCTTTAAACGCCAAAATCGATACGAAAATAGACATTGTAAAACCAATTCCTGCTAACATTCCTGCACCAAAAACACGTTTAAAGTTTACAGCTGTTGGCAATTCACTTAATCCCAATTTTACAGCTATAAAAGTCGCTAAGGTTACACCAATTGGTTTACCTACTACTAAACCTAAGAAAATTCCAGCTGCTAACGGGAAACTAAAATGTGAGAATCCTCCACCATCAATAGTAATTGCTGTATTTGCTAAAGCGAATAATGGTAAAATGATGAAGGCAACTGGTAAATGTAAAAAGTGTTCTGCTTTTGCACAAAGAGATTTGGATTGATCTTTATTAAAAGGAATTGTAAAAGCCACTAAAACACCTGCAATTGTTGCGTGTATTCCTGAGTGTAACATAAACCACCATACAATAATTCCACCAATTATATAAGGTATGATTGTATTCACCTTCATTCGATTTAAACCAAATAATAAAGCTAAAACACCCATTGCAATCCCAAATTGAGTAATATCAAAAGGTAACTCAGGATTAGGATAAAATAATGCAATCACCAAAATAGCACCTAAATCATCAATTACTGCAAGTGCCGTTAAAAACACTTTTAAAGACATTGGTACTCTTTTACCTAACATTGTAATCACTGCAACGGCAAATGCAATATCAGTAGCCATTGGAATTCCAAATCCATTAATGGTATCAGTTCCGTAATTCAAAGCAGCAAAAATTCCAGCAGGAAGTAACATACCTCCAACTGCAGCAAAAATGGGTAAAATTGCTTTCTTTACATTGGAAAGTTCTCCAATTAGCATTTCACGTTTTAATTCTAATCCGATTAAGAAAAAGAAAATAGCCATTAATCCATCGTTGATCCAATGTGCAAAAGAATGCCCGAATAGATCCAAATGCCAAAGGCTTTGGTAAGAATCAGCAAACATTGAATTGGCAACAATTAACGAAAATAGTGTACAGAAAATTAAAGTAATTCCGCCAGAAGTTTGGCTATGAAAAAATTGGTTAAAAAGTTTAGAAACAATCATTTTATTTTTTTTAATTTGGTAAAAATAATGAACTCGTTTTTAACCGCCTAATCTAAACGAAACAATAAGACCTAAATTATCATTTATATAATCTTTAAAATACTTTTTTGATACCAATTGCTAAAATTAAACATCTTTTCGATGATAAAAACAAATATGAAAGGTAAAATCAGCAAGAAATAATTATGAGATTGAATGATAAAAAAACTACAAAACACTAAAAATCTAATATGTTCTAAATACGGTACCCATCTTTTTTGTTCTAATTGTGCACCAATATTTATTAATGTAATCAAGACAAATACAACGAAGAAACCTTTGGTTAAATTATCAAATTGATCAAAGTAATATGTTAGAATACTCATCGCAAAAAACGATAAAATCAATTGTAAATTAATATAACCTTTGTATTTGAAATGATAACTATTCACTTTATTCTTAGACATCCATTTCTTTTCAATAATTGGTCTTATTTCCTGATCCATAACCGCTGGACTACCAAAATATATTGTCAATTTTTCTTTAATAGATGATTTTCTTCGAGCAGCCTCGTACAACTCTAAATAATAATGAAAATGTTGCCACAAAAAACTGTAACTATTGATAGGATGAGTTAATCCATATTTGGGTTTTTCTTCTTCTTTCTGAAAAGTACCAAATAATTTGTCCCAAAAAACAAATACATCTCCATAATTTTTGTCCAAATATTTTTCGTCAGAAGCATGATGAACACAATGAAGAGAAGGCGTTATAAAAATATATTCGAGCCATTTTTGTTTCTCCAAAATCTGCGTATGTGTAAAAAAAGAATACACGCCATGAACCACCAAAATCGTCATTACTAAATTTGGATGAAAACCAATAAAAGGCAAAATACACCAGAATACATTGCGAACAATTGCTTGTAAAGTCGTTATACGTGCCGCAACCGTGAAATTAAATTCTTCGGATTGATGATGCACAATATGGGCTCCCCAAAAAATATTGACTTCATGTCCCAAACGATGATACCAATACCAGACAAAATCTGTCGCTAGAAGCATCACAACCCAAATCCACCAAGCATTTGAAATATCTAATAGACGATAATTTTCGTAAATCCAAACATACAAATTGTAAAAACTTGCCGTAATAAAAAGATTCAATAATCGTTCTGCAATTCCTATTGAAATATTAGAAACTGAACTTTCATATTTATAGATATTCTTTAATTTCTTCTTTTTAACAACTACATATTCAAGCCATAAAAAAAGAAAAAAAGCTGATAAAGCAAAAGCTAAATACTCGGGATGATTCATTTTTAAGCACTTAAAAATTGATTAATATGTTGATTAAAAAGTATCGGCTGCTCCATCATCGGCACATGACCACAATGATCGATATAAGCTAATTTTGCATTAGGTAAATGTGCAAAAAACTCTTCAGCAACATCTGGCGGTGTCACAATATCTTGTTTTCCCCAAACTAACAAAACTGGCTGATCTATTTTATGTAAAAGATGTTTCAAATTTTGTCGCTTTGCATCTCGCGCAATCGAAATTATAGACAAAGCTTTTGTAGGCGTATTAGCGGTCGAAAAAACATCATCTACCAATTCTTTTGTAACAACATTTTTTGTTTCAAAAACTTCTTCTACCTTATTTTTGATATACTCATAATCTCGCACACGTACAAAAGAAGCTTGTAAATTGTTTTCATATAAACCAGAACTTCCTGCTAAAATCAATTTATCAACCAAATTTGGATGCGCCAACGCATATAACAACGCAATATGTCCACCCAAAGAATTTCCAATTAATATTGGATTTTCAATTTTATTGGATTTAATATAATTTTCTAGAAATTGAACTAAATTTTGAAGTGAATTTCTTTTGAAATGAGTAGAAAATAAAGGAAAAGTTGGTGTATAAACATTGTAATTTTCTTCAAGATTCTTGATAACATTTCCCCAATTACTAAGGCTTCCAAATAAGCCATGAAGTAAAATAACATCTTTATTTTTCGAATATTTCATATCGCATTTATTCTTTGTTACCGAACAAATGTAAATAAAATATTTTTAAACTCTATTAATTATATAGATTTTATAGATTATATATAATTCCAGACGAATGGTCTTTGCTCGCTCCTGTTACAGATGCCAAACAATTTATTTCGTTATAAACACGACGATAACCAAGGAATGCAAAAATTAAAGCTTCTTTAAAATCAATTAAATTATCAGTTGGAATGATCATTTCAACAGTTGATAATTCTCGTAAACGATTGATAAAAAATGAATTTCGAACTCCTCCTCCAGTTATCAACACATTGTTGATATCGTATAAAGCAAAGGTATTTTTAATTTGAATTACGAAATGCTCCACACAACTTCTCAGCTTATCTTCGATAGAAATATCGTACTTATCAACAATTGTTAAAAACTCATCTGTTACCCATTCAAAACCTAATGATTTTGGGAAAGGTTGATGATAAAAATTCAGAAGGTTCAATTCTTCAACTAATGTAGTATTAATATATCCTTGTTCTGCTAATTCTCCATTTTTATCATATTCAAACCCGAGTTGTTTTGCAAAATGATTCAAGACAATATTAATCGGGCAGATGTCAAAAGCAATACGTTTTCCATTTCTATTCATCGAAATGTTAGAAAAACCTCCAAGATTTAAACAAGCATCATAGTTAGAAAATAATAATTCGTCTCCAATCGGAACCAAAGGCGCTCCTTGTCCTCCTAAAATAACGTCTTGTGTTCTAAAATCACACACCACTTTTTGTTGACAACGCGACGCAATTGCTGCACCTTTTCCTATTTGCAAAGTGAATGATTTCTGCGGTTGATGAAAAATAGTTTGCCCGTGAGATGCAACAAAATCTACTTTTCCAATCTTATTTTTATGAATAAATTCTTTTACTTTCTCCCCAAGAAAATAACCAAACTCTACATCTAATTGACATAAATCTATTGCCGAATATTGAAAAGCTTCTGTTAGTTTTTTTCGCCAATCAGATGAATAATCTATAGTTTCGGCAAGTAAAATTTCGAAATGTTGGTTATCATCAAATCGGACATAGCAAATATCCAAACCATCTAACGAAGTTCCAGACATTAAACCAATGCAAAAAGTAGGGTTTTTCATGCTGTAAATTTAATGAGAGAATTTGATAGTTGGTTGGTTTAGAAATTAGAAATATTGAATTTTTTGGTTTATTTTATATTGAGATTCCTCGACAAGTTCGGAAAGACAATTTCTGTCATTCTGAATGAAGCTTCAGCGAAATGAAGAATCTCAAAATGCTTATTAATTGGACTCTTGAAATAAATTCTCAATAACTAAGTAAACTTTCTTTCATTTTTTCCTTGATGAAAAAACGAAACAAAAAAATCAAGACCTCAATAAATCGGCTGGAAATGATTCATTCTACGCGAAAAGATTTAAAAACCTATCGGTTAAATCTTTTTATCGCTTCGAATTTCTTCAATTTTTTTACACCTTTTTATTGAAAGGTCATTTGAAATTCTTTTGAATAAGTAAATTGGTTTTTAATTATTAATAAGGTATGATTCTGAAAAAAGTATAAATATTATTACTCAAAACTTAGAACTTATTACTCATAACTCGAGATGCGTTAGGGATAGTAGTGGAAATCCTTTGCGTGAAACGAAGCGATAGCGGAGTTGCAAAGCAAAGATTGCAACGGATAGCCCGCCCGAAGGGAACGCCCAAATGATAAGAAAAATTGTTTTCATAATTCTTAGGTTATTGCGAATATATCAGTTAGAAATTCTAATGATAAAAGCTTATATTTGAAACACAATTAATACAAACAAAACATGGCACAAGATGTAATCTTCGATTTGATTGAAGAAGAAAAAGAAAGACAACTGAATGGAATTGAATTAATCGCGTCAGAAAACTTTGTTTCGGACAACGTAATGCGCGCGATGGGTTCTGTTTTAACAAATAAATATGCAGAAGGTTATCCTGGAAAGCGCTACTACGGTGGTTGCGAAGTTGTAGACGAAGTGGAAACTATTGCAATTGATCGTTTGAAAGCGTTGTTTAATGCGGAGTATGCAAACGTGCAACCTCACTCAGGTTCTCAGGCAAATGCAGCTGTTTACTTAGCGTGTTTGAAACCAGGAGACAAGATCTTAGGATTCGATTTATCTCACGGAGGTCACTTAACACACGGTTCTCCTGTTAATTTTTCTGGGTTAACTTACCAAACTTCTTTTTATGGAGTGGACAAAGAGACGGGGAGAATTGACTACGAAGCTATGGCAGAAACTGCTCGTAAAGAGAAGCCTCAAATGATAATTTGTGGTGCTTCGGCTTACTCAAGAGACATAGATTATGCTAAATTTCGTGAGGTAGCTGATGAAGTTGGTGCTTTGTTATTGGCTGATATCTCGCATCCTGCTGGGTTAATTGCCCGCGGAATCTTAAACGATCCTATGCCTCATTGTCATATCGTAACGACGACAACTCACAAAACTTTACGTGGTCCTCGTGGTGGAGTCATTATGATGGGGAAAGATTTTGAGAACCCTTGGGGAGCAAAAACTCCTAAAGGTGAAGTGAAAATGATGTCTCAAATCTTGAACGGAGCAGTATTCCCTGGTACACAAGGTGGTCCTTTAGAGCATGTAATCGCGTCTAAAGCTGTTGCTTTTGAAGAGGCATTATCTGATGGTTATATGGACTATATTATACAAGTTGTGAAGAATGCGAAGGCTTTGGCTGCGGCATTAGTTGCAAAAGGTTATGACATTGTTTCTGGAGGTACAGATAATCACTGTATGTTAATCGATTTACGTAACAAAGGTATTTCTGGAAAACAAGCTGAAAATGCTTTAGTTTTGGCTGAAATCACTTGTAACAAAAACATGGTTCCTTTCGATGATAAATCTCCTTTCGTTACATCGGGGATTCGTTTGGGGACGGCTGCTGTAACAACTCGTGGGTTGGTTGAGGCGGATATGCAAACTGTTGCTGACTTGATTGATGAAGTATTAATGAATATTGATAACGAAGAAATCATTGATGGAGTTGCAGATCGTGTAAATGAGTTTATGTCTTCTCGCCCATTATTTCAAATGAAATAAGTAGAAACTAAGTTTCGATTATAACAATAGAAAAGTCCTGAGCATTGCTTAGGACTTTTTGTTTGATATAAAACGTCGAGACGTTTTAATTAAAACCTCCTTAGGTTTTAGGTAAAATCACTTGATATTTTTATTGAAATGTCTTGAGGAAATAATTTATTTCATTCTAACTTATAATAAGATTGAACTAATAAGAATTCTAATTAGATATATGATTACAAAAATTATCATCCTGAATAAAGTAATAACTAAGTAGAAGTATTTCTTCAATAATATGTTAAAGACTAATTATTCAAAAGTGTTTTATAGATTTTTATTCTGAATGATAAATACAATTGTTAGAATCTATTAAAAGTTTTATTACTTCTTTATAATCTAAAGTAAACATTATAAAAAAAGCAACTTCGAGATGAAGTTGCTTTTCTATTTAAAATAATATAAGTCTTTGTTCTTACACATTCAATGCTTCTGCACCACCAACGATCTCTAAGATCTCGTTTGTAATAGCAGCTTGACGAGCTTTATTGTATTGAATTTTCAATCCTTTTTGTAACTCGCTTGCGTTGTCTGTTGCTTTATGCATTGCAGTCATACGTGCTCCGTGCTCAGAAGCGTTAGCATCTAATACGGCTTTGAATAATTGCGTTTTCAACGTTTGAGGGATTAAGTCTCTTAAAATTTCTTCTTTCGAAGGGTTGAAGATATAATCTAACTCTGCTGAATTGTTTGCTTCTTCTTCAGTTTTCTCTAAAACGACTGGTAAAAATTGTTCGTCTTGTACAATTTGAACAGCTGCATTTTGAAATTGATTGTAGATAATTCTGATTTGATCAAAGTCACCTGCAGTAAATTTCTCTACTAAATCGTCTGCAATTTCAGCTACATCTGCAAAATTTAAATTATCCCAAATGCTTGATGCATTTTTATAGATAGTTTGTGTTTTACTAAAAGTATCATTAGCTTTTTTACCAATTGCTAAAATCTCTACGTGTTTACTTGCTAATTCGCCAGCTAATAACGCATTTACTTTTTTGATGATGCTTGAGTTGTATCCTCCACATAAACCTCTATTTGAGTTAATAACGACTAAAAGTACTTTATTAACTTCGCGCTCTTCTGTTAATGCACCTCCTACTTCAGCTTCTAAAGTAGAACTTACATTTTGTAAAAGTTCACGTAATTTATCTGCATAAGGACGTAACTGAACAATATTATCCGTAGCTTTCTTTAATTTTGCAGCAGAAACTAATTTCATAGCACTAGTAATCTGCATAGTAGAACCTACAGAAGTAATACGGTTACGTATATCTTTTAAATTTGGCATAAAATTCTGTTTGAAATGAAGGATAAATAAAAGCTTAAAAACTAATTTCTAAGCTTTTATTTTATTTTTATTAATATTTTGATGTTGTTTCTGTAACAACTTTCTTCAATACCTCTATAATTTCATCTGTCCATTTTCCTAAACGGATAGATGTTAAAGTATCAGCATATTTGTTTTTCATTAAATCAACAAAATCTGCTTGCCATTCTCTAACTTTATTTACAGGAACGTTTCTTAATAAACCGTTAGTACCTGCAAATATAATTGCTACTTGTTCTTCTACTGGAATTGGAGAGTTAACAGCTTGTTTTAATAACTCTACGTTACGCTCACCTTTACCAATAACACTCATTGTAGCTGCATCTAAATCAGATCCAAATTTAGCGAAAGCTTCTAACTCACGGTATTGAGCTTGATCTAATTTTAATGTACCTGATACTTTTTTCATTGGTTTTGTTTGAGCAGAACCACCAACACGAGATACAGAAATACCTACGTTAATCGCTGGACGAACACCTGAGTTAAATAAATCTGACTCTAAGAAAATTTGTCCATCTGTAATAGAAATTACGTTTGTTGGGATATATGCAGAAACGTCACCAGCTTGAGTTTCAATAATTGGTAATGCAGTTAAAGAACCACCACCTTTTACGATACCTTTCATTGATTCTGGTAAATCATTCATTTGAGCAGCAATTGTATCATCTTTAATAACTTTAGCAGCACGCTCTAATAAGCGAGAGTGTAAGTAGAATACATCTCCAGGATATGCTTCACGTCCTGGTGGGCGACGTAATAATAAAGATACCTCACGGTAAGCAACAGCTTGTTTAGATAAATCATCATAAACAATTAATGCTGGACGACCAGAGTCACGGAAAAATTCACCAATAGCAGCACCAGACATTGGAGCATAAACTTGCATTGGAGCAGGATCAGATGCATTTGCAGCAACTACTACTGTATATTTATCAGCACCATGGTCTTGTAATGTTTTCATAATACCAGCTACTGTAGAACCTTTTTGTCCTACTGCAACATAAATACAGAAAACTGTTTCACCTCTATCGTAAAATTCTTTTTGATTTAAGATTGCATCTAAAGCAACAGAAGTTTTACCTGTTTGACGGTCACCGATGATTAACTCACGTTGTCCACGTCCAATTGGAATCATAGAGTCAATAGAAACGATACCTGTTTGTAATGGTTCGTTTACTGGTTGACGGTATAAAACTCCAGGAGCTTTACGCTCGATAGGCATTTCATATAATTGTCCTTCGATTGGTCCTTTACCATCGATAGGATTTCCTAACATATCTACAACACGTCCTAACATTCCTACTCCTACGTTAATAGAAGCAATTCTGTTTGTACGTTTTACTGAGTCCCCTTCTTTAATTCCTTTTGAAGGTCCGAAAAGTACAATACCTACGTTATCTTCTTCAAGGTTTTGTACCATTCCTTCTAATCCGTTTGAGAATTCTACTAATTCTCCGTATTGAGCATTGTCTAACCCGTAAACGCGAGCAATACCATCCCCAACAGTTAGAACGGTTCCAACTTCTGCTAATTCAACTGCTGAATCAAAGCTAGATAGTTGTTGTTTTAATATAGCTGAAACTTCAGCTGGATTTATTTCTGGCATTTCTGAAATATTTAAAATTTAGGAATGTATTTTTATTTTGAAAAATCTTTTTTTAATGTAGCTAATTTTGTTTTGATTGATGAATCAATTTGAGTATTACCTATTTTCAAGATAAAACCACCGATTAAAGATACATCAATTTTATTTACTACATTTACTTGACTACCTGCTGCTAAAGTTTGTTTTGCTTTTGCAACAATGTTATCTATTGTTTTTTGATCTAACTGAACAGCTGAAGTAATTTCTGCTGTTACAATATTATTTGCAAGATTATAATTTGCAATGAACTGATCTGCTATTTTAGACAAGATATTTTCTCGTCCTTGTTTTACAACTAATGAAATAAATGTGTTCGTTGTTTTAGAAAAAGATTTAAAAATTTCTTTTAAAACAACTTCTTTTTTACTCGCTTCAATAATTGGAGAATTTAAAAATGATTTTAGATCATCACTCTCTTTAATTATTTTGCACACATCATTCATTTCAGCATATACAACATCTGCTTGATTAGTTTCATTAGCAAATTGCATCAAACTCTTAGCGTATCTTTGTGCTGCTCTGAATCCTGCCATGTTTAGTTAAATTTAACTTGATCAATAACATTATTAACTAAGTCTTCTTGAGCAGTTTTATCTGCTAATTCTTTCGTTAATATTTTTTCAGCAATTTCAATAGATAACTGTCCAACTTGATTTTTGATATCTGCCATAGCTGATACTTTTTCATTTTGGATAGCTGCTTTTGCGTTCTCAATTAATTTGTTAGCTTCTACAGATGCAGAATTTTTCGCCTCGTTGATGATATTTTCTTTCATTTCACGCGCTTCTTTTAAGATTGCATCACGTTCTGCACGAGCTTCTTTTAAGATTTTCTCGTTTTGAGCATTAAGTAAAGCCATCTCTTCTTTCGCTTTTTTAGCTGCGTCTAATGCATCTTGAATAGATTGTTCTCTATCTTTAACAGCAGATAAAATTGGTTTCCATGCTAATGATCTTAACAATACTAATAAGATGATAAAAACTACCGCAGTCCAAAAAATAAGACCAACTGAAGGTGTAATTAAATCCATTGTGTGTATGTATTAAATTTTATTTTCTAATTAATTTTTTAATGAATTAGCTTCAACAACCAACCGTTACTGAAGCTAATTTAAATTCAAATATTATCCGTTACCTAATAACGCAACTACGATACCAAATAAACCTGCACCCTCGATTAAGGCTGCTGCGATAATCATAGCTGTTTGAATTTTTGAAGCCGCTTCTGGTTGTCTAGCGATTCCTTCCATAGCTGATCCACCGATTTTACCGATACCTAAACCAACTCCTAAAACTGCTAAACCAGCTCCGATTGCTGCAATACTTCCTGTCATGATAATTGTATTTAATTATTAAAAAATTATTTTTATATTTCTTTGTTCTTAATGATGATCGTGTTCTGCTACTGCTGTTCCTATGAACAATGAAACTAACATAGTAAACACAAATGCTTGTAATGCCGCTACTAATAATTCTAAACAGTAGATAAATAATGCTAAAGGAATAGATCCAGCAGACATTGCTTCTGTTTGAAATATAAAAATTAACGAGATTAAAGACATAATAATAATGTGACCTGCTGTAATATTCGCAAATAAACGAATCATTAAAGCGAAAGGTTTCGTAATAATCCCGATTAACTCAATTGGAGCTAAGATTAATTTTACTGGAACTGGTACACCTGGCATCCATAACATATGTCCCCAGTAACCTTTGTTTCCTGAGAAATTAATTACGATTAATGCGATTAATGCTAATACAAATGTAACTGCGATATTACCTGTAACGTTAGCTGCACCTGGTAACAATCCTAATAAATTGTTGATCCAAATGAAGAAAAATAACGTTAATAAATATGGCATGTATTTCGCATATTTTTTCTCACCGATATTTGGAATTGCTACTTCATCACGAACAAAAATAATAATTGGCTCGATGAATCCTGCAATACCTTTTGGTACCATATTTCCTTTTTTGTAGTTTGATGCAACTGCAAAGAAAACTAAGATTAAAATCACGAAAGAGATTAACATTGATGTTACATTTTTCGTAATAGAAAAATCTAATGGTTTTTCATTTTCTAAATGAATAGCTCCTTTTTCGTCTACGTGAGGTTTGATTGTACCCTGCGCATCTGTTTTGTAGATTTTTTCGTGGTAGTTGATGTAGTAGTTTCCGTTACTTTCAACAACCGCTTCGTTGTGGTGAAATTTAGAAGACATAAAAACTTGTAAACCATTATCCCATAAAATAACAGGTAATGCAACTCCTACACTTTTTTCTCCTTCTCCCCATAAATGCCAATCGTGTGCATCTGCAATGTGGTGCATGATACCTGGCACTGGGTTAAATGTAGATTCGCCAGATTTCACTTTAGCAGCTTCCTCTTGACTTTTTACTTGCTCACTTTTAATTAACTCCTCAAACGTTTTTGGAAGACTTTCGTGCGGAACCGCTGTAGAGGCAAATCCGAAATTGAAAAGTAATAAAAACGCTAATAACGCTGAAAATTTCATGTATAATTCCTTTGTTTCTAAATTGCGTGCAAAATTATAGTAAATTAACCACTTACCAAAGTCAAATGCTAAAAATCATTAAACTTTTTTTAACTTTAAATTAATTAAGCGAATAAACACTAAAACTTCGGCTAGCAAAATTACAAAATAACTTATAATTAATTGTACAACATTTGATTTAATTTGTTCATTCACAACAATCAATGCTAATACAATTGCCATCTTCGCAATCATCCCTCCCATAAAGGCAAAACCAACATATTCTGGAAATTTTATCTTCACAAAACAACCAACTTGCAAAATCATTAATGTAATTAATCCAATTATTAAATACATTTTTGGAACAATTAGCGGATTTTCGCTAAAATTATAATGCTCAACAATTGCGTAATGAATACCACAAAAAATTGCTACCATTGCAATAAAAGAAAGTGCTAAAAGAATAAATTTCTTAATCATTAAAATTATTTTTTTGGTAATTGCTTCAACATCAAATATAATCCTGCAAAAACTCCCAGCAAAGATAAGCCAGCCGTCCATAATGGCTTGTCTGT
Organism: Empedobacter sp. GD03861; assembly: GCF_029840885.1. Lineage (NCBI taxonomy): Bacteria > Pseudomonadati > Bacteroidota > Flavobacteriia > Flavobacteriales > Weeksellaceae > Empedobacter > Empedobacter sp. GD03861. The sequence continues at coordinate 14,061 of NZ_JAOCDJ010000031.1, read as the reverse complement.
TTCCATTTTTTTATCCAAAAAAGTTCCTAACCAAGCAAATAACGCAATCGTTACCGCCATCTGTATTCCCGTCGCAGAAAACTTTAAATATTGATTTACACCTTCGGACTTTCGTTCTTCTTTCATAAGTTTTATGTAATTTTGCAAAAAATTATTTCGTGGTAAAGATAGGAAACATAGAATTACCAGACTTCCCTTTATTGCTTGCACCGATGGAAGATGTGAGTGATCCGCCATTTCGTCGCCTATGCAAAATGCATGGAGCAGACTTGATGTATACAGAATTTATTTCTTCTGAAGGATTGATTCGTGATGCAATAAAAAGTCGTCAAAAATTAGATATTTTTGATTACGAACGTCCTATTGGTATTCAAATTTTTGGTGGAGACGAAGAAGCCATGGCAATGTCAGCTAAAATTGTAGAGACAGTTCAACCTGATATTGTTGACATCAACTTTGGATGTCCTGTAAAAAAGGTTGTTTGTAAAGGCGCTGGAGCTGGTGTATTAAAAGATATAGATTTAATGGTACGTTTAACAAAATCTGTTGTTGAAAGTACACATTTACCAGTTACTGTAAAAACGCGTTTGGGTTGGGATTCTGACTCGATCAACATTTATGAAGTTGCAGAACGTTTGCAAGAAACAGGTATCAAAGCATTGTCAATTCACGGACGTACGCGTACGCAGATGTATAAAGGACAAGCAAATTGGGAACCGATTGCAAAAGTGAAAGCGAACCCAAATATTGAGATTCCGATTTTTGGAAATGGAGATATTGATTCGCCGCAAAAAGCGATTGAATACAAAGAAAAATACGGTGTAGATGGTGTGATGATTGGTCGTGCAGCGATTGGTTATCCTTGGATTTTCGAGCAAATTAAACATTATCGAGAAACAGGTGAATTGTTACCAGAACCAACAATTGTAGAACGAATGGAAGCGGCTAAAAACCATTTAAATTGGGCGATTGATTGGAAAGGTGAACGTACTGGAATTTTGGAAACGCGTATGCATTATACCAATTATTTCAAAGGAATTCCAAATTTCAAACCTTATCGTACAAAATTAGTCACACAAGATAATCTTGTTGATTTGATGCAAACTTTCGAAGAAATCGAAAAAGAATTTATTCCAACATTAGAAGAAATTTAATCGTTAGAAATAATTCATTAATATAAAAAAATCCACCAAAAAACTTGGTGGATTTTTCATTTAAACTTGAGACTATAATTAATTACAATTATCTACAAGCAACACTTCTTCTGGATTCAGCGTATCATATTTCATCAATACAACTTCATCCACATCTGCTCTAGATCGTAAAGTAACTTCATAAACTTCATCATTTACAGGATATTGTATCGTTGCTTTCGGACGTTTAAATGTTCCGCTAGTTTCCACAACAACACCTTCTACGCATTTCCCAGTTTTAGCCAATTGATCTTCTAATTGACTTTTCGAATATTGACTAAATCCGAATGCTGCAAGACCTAAAATTGCGATGACGATATAAAAATATTTTTTCATAGAATTAAAATTTAATGTTTCGTATTAGTTTTGTTTGAAACAAATTTAGATTCAATTCTATCGTTATAAAATCCCTATTATTAGCTAATTTTCAATCTACAACATTTTTATTAATCATTAATTGATCAATACTAAATAAATACTGAGATTGTACAGCAAGTAAAAGTGCTGCTGTCGCACTTGTCCAAACAGAATAATCAAAAGTAGCTTTTACACCAAAGGCAATAGACATAGCTAATGCAAAAATTGTTAAAAGTAAAAATGTACCTAGTGCTGTAATCCTTGTTTTAAATCCTATTAATAATAAAATAGAAAATAGAATTTCTAAAAATGTCGCACCATAGGCTCCTAATTCACTTAAATATTTTGGAAGAAAAAAAGTTAACGTACGAGTATAATCTTCAAAAGATGCCCAATTCCCCCAAGACACGTTTTCAGTCCAAATTCCAAAACGGTCAGCAACTGCTGAAAGCATGGAAAAAGCCAAAGCTATTCTTAAAAAAAGCTGAGGAAGTCCTTGTTTTGTCATAAGTATAAATTATTATATACGACAAAACTAAATTAATGCTTCTTCAAAAATCTTAAACTAGATTAAGAAAGATTATTCGTAACTATTTTTCTGTTTCATGCTTCGTTTTCAGCGCATAAAGTGCAAAAGTTCCCAACCAATGACTTCCCATATAATCGTCATTTGTAATATTATTTAAGGAATAATTGAGATGATTTTGCGCAATTTTATTCAAATGTTTTAACTCTGGCAATTTATGTTCGATTTGATACAAAGCCGTTGCACGACTAAAATTCAATCCATCCAAATGCACCAAATGTCCATCTGTACGATCCGAAACTACACCAGGTTTCAAGTCAAAATTCTTTTTTTGTAACTGAGGCAAAAATCCTTTCAGCCATTTTTTATATTCATCATGCGGATGAATTTTAGACATCAACAAAGCTTCTTCCAAACAAGCAGAAAGAAAATCTGATCCACTTGGTTCGAAAGCAATATTGCAACTTTTATCTTTTAAATAAAGACGATTAGCATTATCAATAATCACTTTTTCGAATGTTTTATCATTCACAGAACGTGCATAATCTATCGCTAAACTCAAACCAAACGCCGTATTATCATGCGTTCCTGTACGAATTGGATAAACTAATTTCGGCAAATATTCTTTGTATCGAACAATAATCAAATCACTCAAAGGTTTCATATTTTTTGCCCAAACTTGCGCATCTTTATCTTGCCAATGATTCAATTCCATTTGCAATTGTAACAACCAAGCCCAACCATAAGTACGCTCGAAATTCTTGTTATTTTTATCATTGAAAAAGGTCATTTCGACCGCAACATTTTCTGCTGTAATCAATTGATTTAACTCATTTCTAACCTGATTATTTTGATCCAATTCAGGAAAATTTTTCATCAATTTCACAATCGACCAAAATCCATGCACAGACGAATGCCAATCAAAACAACCATAAAAAATTGGACGCAATTGCTTTGGCGTTTTAAGATCTGCATCACTTCCCAAAACATTTCCTAATTTATTCGGGTATTCTACAGAAATACAATGCGTTGGTAATTCAAATATTTTTTTGGCTTGATCTAAGTGTAATTCTTGCGCAAAAACTGTAGATGATATAAAGGTTGATAAGATAATAAATCGTTTCATGAAGATTGTTTTTACTAAGATAGAAATTATTCTTTGCTTATACCAAGTTGATGATAATTCTACTAAAAATAGTCTTTTATAAATTAAATCTTATACCTCCCATTAAATATCCAGATAAAGTTTTAAGATTTACGTAACCTTGATAATCTGTTGTAGAAATATTTTTTAACATAGAATTTTGATTAAGATTAATAAAATTAAATCCTTGAATAAATAGATCAAAATTTTTTAATTTATAATCAATTTCAGTGTAAAAGTTCCAGTTTGTATTTTTTATTACTTCTATATTTTTAATAATTTGATTATCATTTAAAACTCCTACTTTAATTTTAGCATTCTTGTAATTGTAAGTAACTCCAAAATCATTTTTTATAGTAAATATATTTTGTCTATCAATTTTCTTATTATCATTAACAAACACTTGGAATGTGTTTTTATAATAAACTTGTAAATTTGACTTAAATCTTGATGTAAAATTAGTTTTTAGATTAAAATTAGTTGAATAAAGATTATTTAATTCATTATTAATTTTCTGAACATTTTCTGTATAATTAAGAATTCCATTCGCTTTAAAAGCTATGGGAATTTTATTAAAAATATAATCATAATTAATAAAAAGTAACAAATTATCTGTTTGTTCTGCCTTAAAAAACGCTTTGTAAATTAAATTATTTTGATAACGTATATCTTCAGCTATATCATTTTTATTTTGATCATAACTTACATTTACAAAAAATGTTCTTCCTTTACTTAGATTTAGTTTTAAATAATTTATCGACACACTGTTTGTTCTTTTTATAAATAGTTCGTCTATTGATGATTGGTCTAATATTGTTAAATAATCTACTCTTCTTTCGTAGGTATTTAGAAAATCTAAAGTTGGAATTCCGGCATCTAAATAGGAATACTTTAAGGTTAATTTTCCTCCTTTATTTAATGTATATGCAAGAGATACTACTGGAGAAATACTAAAATTTTGTTCTAATGATTTTTGATTAGAATTATAGTAATTAACAATTAAACTTGAAGATATTAAAAGATTTTTATTGTATAAATAACTAAACACACCTCCTATTACTGCATTAAACAATCTATTTTCTTCTTTATTTTTTTGATTTATTAAGGTTGATAAATTATAATTTTGTAATGATGTATTGGTATAATAATTATATGTAAATTTATTTTTTGAAGATTTTACTGAGTACCCGATTTTATAAAGATTAAATTTTGATTGGTTCGTATTAATTTCTTCTTGTTCTGTTATTAGATAATTTTTTGTTTGAGAATTAAAATCTAATGTCAATTCTCCCAATAAATTATCATTTAAAACATTAAACCAATTTAATTTCTGAATAAAATTTTGTTCTTTACTATTTTCAGAATATAAATTTTGATTAATATCAGAATCTATTGTGTTTTGAGTATAACCAAATTTTGAATCTAATACTACGTAATTATTTTTGTTAATTTTCCAATCCAAATTGAATACATTTTGAACAAAATAGGGTTTTTCATCAATTTGCTGAATTTCATTTAATTTGAAAATCCCATAATTTTTGTATGTATCTTGTCTTTTAATCGAAGTATTAAAATCAAATAAAGTATAATTTTTAATTAATAATTTGTCGTTAATTTTCTGATTATAATTTAGTGATGAAAAGAAGTTTTTACGATCATAAAAATTCCGTTGTTCTCTAAGAAAACTGGGAATATCCTTTTCATCTATTTTAGACACACCATTACCATTTCTTTTAATGGTTTGGTTCAACTCAAAATAATCTTCCATCGTCATAGCGACTTCTCCTATTGTATTGTAATGATTGATAAAAGCGATATTGCCTTTTTTATTGAAATTGAATAAGTTTATTCTATTATTTGTATTAAAATCATTACCTAACGCAAAAGAAGCGTTCCCAGATATTGTATTTTGATAATTTTCTTTTAGTTTAATATTTAATACTTTTTTTCCTCCAGAACTAAAGCTTTTTAATATATCATTAGGTTGGTAATTAGAAATCAAATCAATACCTTCTATCATTTCATCGGTAATATTCTTTGTTGCTAATTGATGTTTGTTTCCAAAAAATTCTGCACCATCAATCAAAATATTATCCATTTTTTTACCTTGATAATATACTACGCCATTTTCATCAATTTGCAATCCAGGCAACTTTTCTATTAAGTCGCCTAAAGTTCTTTCATTACCAGTTCTTATTGCTGCTAAATTATATTGTATAGTATCTTCTTTTACTTTACCAAAGCTTTTGTTGTTAATAATTACTTCTTCTAATTTAACAAGTTCTTCTGATAAAAATATTTCGATAGATTTACCTTCATTTAGTTCGATATTTTCTTGATATTGAGAATAATTAAGCACATTAACTTTTAGTGTATATACTCCTTTTTCTAAATTGATAAAATTAAAAAAACCTTGACTATTTGTTTTTTTAAAACCTTTAAACGTATCGTCTAAAAATAACTGAACCACTGCATTATGTAGTGGTTCGGAGTTATTATCTTTTACATAACCATTTATAGACAAATTTTGAGCAAATAGTAACGAACTGATGAAAAAAAAGAACTTAAAATAAACTATTTTTTTCATCTATTTTTATTCACTTTTAATAACGATTCTATTTGTTTTTACACCTGACGAATTTTCTATTTTTGATGAAATAGAAGACTGCTTCAGTTCTTCCATTTTCTTTGAATACTCTTGCGTCGTTAAGACATTAGAAAATGATGGAAGCTGTATTTCTTTTTCTGCTTTATTAATAGATTTTAAAGTAATGTATTTCTTATCTGTTTCTACTTCTACTATTAATCCTGGTAAACCATTAAAAATTTCAGGCCCATCTGTTATTGCTATCTCAGAAAGATACCATGCCGTAACTTGTCCTAATTTAGGGTCATCCAAAGTCGCTTTTTGGGCAGTATATCCTCCAACTGATTTTGTTTCATTGGTAATTTTCCATAAATTTTGCAAATCACTCTTTTGCATTACTGTAAGTTTTTCGCCTTTTATTTCAGTTGTTTTATAGATAGTTGATGTTTCCAAATTTTTATAAAATACATCACTTACAAATGAAATGGTCGTGTTTTTTACAATTCTTTTGTTTCCGTTCGTATTTTCTACTTGGTTATTGTTTTTATCATCTTCAGTTGCTAAAGTCTTATAAATAGATTCATTTCCATTTGTTTCCAAAACACTGTATCTTGGCTTAGACAGTCTATCTTTTATCATTTGCTGTGCATGCACTGGTAATTGTGCAACCTTGGCCTCATCTATTTTTACTGTTTCTACATATTCTATTGTATAAGAATTTTTGATAATCCCAATATTTTGTTTATCATTTTTCATTTTAATTTCATTAGTAGAAATACTATTTGAATTTAATTCATTTTCTGTTAAAGCTTTCTTATCTGAACATCCGTTCATTAACGTTAAAATAACTAATACTGTATACATTTTCATTGTTTTTTATTAAAGGCCCTTAAAACTATTAGTAGATTAAACTAATTAATCACAGTATATACCTGATTCAAAGTAGTATTCATATTCCCAACTACCATCAGAATAAAGAGTAAATGACTCTTCCTCATACTCATAGTAATAACAATCATCAATTAATGATGTAATTTCAGAATTATCATTTTTTAATAAATTAGTATTGATCAATATTCTAAAACTATAAATAAATAACAAAAAAAACAAATTATTATAGATTTAAGAATTTTTCTAACTCTTCTTTTGTTTGTAAACTTTCAGGAAAATTTTTCAGATTTTGTTCAAAAAACTGTTTTGCTAAATCCGTTTTCTTTTGTTTTACCAGATAATTTGCAACATTGTTGATATACGTTTCTGTTGGTTGAAAAGAATAATTCAACTTTCTAGAAATCGATTCAAACGAATCTTTTACCAAATTTGGTTGATTCGGAATCTCTTTAATATTCACACGATAACCATCAAACTGCCAACGTAAATAATCAATCGAGCCAATCATCGGAACCGAACCATGTTCTTCGTCAACATATTGTTTGTAATGATAATTCAACGATTTATTCTTCGAAAATTTCAAACGTTCGTCCACCTTTTTTATGCTTTGATAATGATCGCGTAAATGATTTGTATTTTGACCTTCTCCGACTTGCGTAATCATCAAAAATCGATTCTCGAAAGAATGATTTTCTAAGTTTTGATAAAGATTCAATAATTCTTTGTCATTAAACCAAATACTTGGATCGTGCGCAACATATCCATTGAAAGTTTTGGGGTGATTGTACAAGGTTTTCAACGCAAAATAGCCACCCAAAGAATGTCCAATTAACAAACGAAAATCATTCACACGATAATTTTTCTGCATAAAAGGAAACAATTCAGTTTGAATAAAATTGAGGAAATTAACATCATTCACATGTGTAAAATCTTTTGTTCGATCACCATTTTTATTTGTAATTCCAACAATAATCGATTCGGGCATTTCCGGATAAAAACCAGATTGAAATTTAGAAACTACGCCTGTTAAAAATGTAAAATTAGATTCGGCATCTAACACATAAATCACTGGATAATTTACTTTTTGAAGTTTATTATTGGTATACGACTCGGGAAGATTCACCCAAATTTCTCGTTCAGTATTTAAGATTTTAGAATTTATTTTTTGGATTTCACCAATTGTTAATTTCTCTTGCGAAAAACCGATTTGCGAGAAAATCAAACAAAATAAAAGTAGGATTTTTTTCATGTATAAAATTTTTCTAAAAATAGTTATTTAGAATTATTCTACACAAATGATTTTGGACAGAAAAAACGACCTCATCATGAAGTCGTTTTTCTGTATAATTTGTATTTTTTTAACTAAAAATATTCCATTTCAAGCCAAGTTGAAATTTGAAATCTCGGTACGGAACATTTGGCGCTGCAAAATAATCAGGTTGTTTTGTAAACGACGCATTGATATGCTCGCCACGAATGTAAAAACGCATATTACGTACCTTGAAATTGATAAAAACATCCAAAATAGGATAACCTCCAATCTCTTGTATACTTGCTGGATCTTGCAACGCAAATTCGTTCAGAATCGGGATATAACGCAGACCATTGTATTTCGTAAAATATGTTGCATTAATACCAGCTTGCAGTTGAGCATTCTTGTTGAATAATTCTCCTTGCCAATACAACGTTTCACGAATCAAGAAATCTGGCAAAGGCATATATTCTTCGTTTTTCGTTACTTTTTGATATTGCACGGTCGAAACTAAATTAATCTTTCCGAAACGTATATGATTTTCACCTTTTATCTTGTAATAATTGATGTTATCCGCCAATTGCTCATAATTCAAATTTTCATTCAAATATACTTTATTATCAATGTTATAAATTGAAGCTTCTAAGGTTGTGTTAACTTTATCTAACTTTAACTTTGCAAAAAGATTTTGAATATTTTCGGTTTCAAATTTATTAACGTAGTTAAAATTATTAAAGAAACTTTGATTGTAAACTGCATTCAACGAAGGAAGTTTTGACTGAATAACCGCTCCAGCACTCAATGTATAACCTTCTATCGGCGTCACATCTAAAACCGCATCTACATTGTAAACACTTTTGTAATTATCAGATTGCAGATATTCAACATTTCCGTAAAGTTTTAATTTTTCATTCCAATCAAAATCCACTTTTCCAACAACTCCAAAAAGATTTTCCTCTATTTGCTTTGGAACTGCAACAATCGTCATGGCTTGATCAGCAAAAACGCGCAAATTCTGGAATTTAACACCAGCCTCTATTTTCACACGATCTGTCCACTGAAAACCAGCAGTTGTCGTATTGGATAAATCTGTAAAACTCTTTTTACTTCTATAATCCATTCCTGTAATAATCGGTGTAGAATATAAAGTTCCATTTGGAGACGTATCCTCGTAGCGATATTTTTGTTTTTCGTACGAAAACTTATTCTTCAATTCGATTGGATTATAAAAAGTCGAATCTTTTTCATTCATCTTTTTTAAGATTCCGTACGAAGCATTCAATTCAATTCGACGCGCATCAAACTCAGATTTTGCTGTTTTAGAATTTACTTCAATATTACGAACATTCGTCATTCTGCGATCATCTTGCAAAATAAAATCGTTGATATCTTCTATTCCACCGTTTTCATTATTTTTCAGATTTTGTGCTGCATAATTCCACCACAATTTGAAACGCTCTGATTTTGTTTTATAGTTTGACGAAAAAACAAAGGTATTATTCTGCGCTTTTTCATGTTTATAACGACCTTCGGAAATTAATCCACGATAATGAAACGTATAATTGAATTGCTTGTTGATATTATGCGAAAATGTCGAAGACAGAAAGTTACCTTCTTTTACCCCATTCTCGTAAATAAACTCGGTATATGGCGTTTTCACATCATAATATTTGATGTCATTTGCATAATAATAATTGTATTTCTTACCAGTTGGTAACATCGACGGATTGAATGGTGTATTTTGATACTCCAGATCCACCACTACACCTCCAACATTCGGGAAAAATAATTTTCCGAACGCATCTTTGCGAATAAAATTTTGATTATAATAGTTTTTGATACTTAATGTCGTATCCAATACTTCTGGTTTTCTACCATTTGTCCAAAACTTATAATCGTCAATTTTGGTTTTATAATATGTAACCGAATCATTTGTTGATGATCCTTTTAATGGTTTTAAAACTTTTATCGAATCCTCTTGAGCCTGCGCTACAATAGCTCCTAATAAAAATAAACCAATGATTGTTTTTTTCATCCTGTTGAATAAATCCTTACAAAAGTAATCTAAAATTGAGAGATACAAAAAAACCCACTTATTTCTAAGTGGGTTAAATATTTTATAAATCTTTCTTAAAAAGTGAAAGTTGTTCCGTCAGCGCCGTCTTTTAGTTGGATACCTAATGCACTTAATTCATCACGAATTTGATCTGATAATGCCCAATTTTTATCTACACGTGCCTGATTACGCATTTCGATTAGCATTTTTACAACACCATCTAATTTATCTGAACTTTCGTTTGCAGCTTCTGTATCCAAACCTAAAACATCATGAACAAAACCATTCATAATTGCTTTTAAACGTTCTAAATCTTCTGCTGTAATATTCTCGAAACTATCTTTGATTGAATTAATCATTTTCACTGCATCGAATAAATGTGCGATCAATATTGGAGTATTGAAATCATCATCCATTGCGGTATATAATTTCGCTTCTAATTCATCAATATTAACGGTAGATGTTTTCTTTGGTGTAATTGTTTCTAATGTTTTCAATGCTTCAACCAAACGATTATATCCTTTTTCGGAAGCTAACATTGCATCATTCGAAATATCTAAAACACTGCGATAATGCGCTTGTAAGAAACAAAAACGTACAACAGCAGGATGAAATGGTTTTTCGAAGAAATCATTTTCACCATTCACTAATTGCATAGGTAAAATGTAATTTCCAGTCGATTTACTCATACGCTGACCATTCATCGTCAACATATTCGCATGCATCCAATATTTTACTGGTTCGTGACCATTAGAACCTTTTGCTTGCGCAATTTCACATTCGTGGTGAGGGAATTTAAGATCCATTCCTCCTCCGTGAATATCAAAATAATCTCCAAGATATTTTGTGCTCATCACTGTACATTCTAAGTGCCAACCAGGGAAACCATCTCCCCAAGGAGAAGCCCAACGCATAATGTGAGCAGGCGAAGCGTTTTTCCAAAGTGCAAAATCCACTGGATTCTTTTTCTCTCCTTGCCCGTCTAAATCTCTTGTATTATTGATTAATTCTTCGATGTTACGGTTACTCAATTCACCATAATCAAGTCCTTTTTTGTTGTAAGCTTCCACATCAAAATAAACTGATCCGTTTACTTCATAAGCAAATCCTAAATCAATTAATTTTTCTGCTAAAGCAATTTGTTCTAAAATATGACCTGTCGCTGTAGGCTCGATTGTTGGAGGTAGTAAATTAAATTTTTCTAAAACTTTATGAAAATCAACTGTATACTTCTGTACGATTTCCATTGGTTCTAATTTCTCTAATTTAGATTGTTTTACAAAACGATCATTTTCTACATTTCCATCATCCGTTAAATGTCCAGCATCAGTAATATTACGAACGTAACGAACTTTGTAACCCAAAAATTTTAGGTAACGATAAATCATATCAAACGACATAAACGTACGTACATTTCCAAGATGCACATTACTGTAAACGGTAGGTCCACAAACATACATTCCAACATTATCTTGATTAATTGGTTCGAACGTTTCTTTCTGTCCCGTTAAGGAATTATGTAATTTTAATTGATTTTCTTTTACCATTTTATAGGATTTATAATTTAAACATTGAAAGGAGTTTTCATTCCGATGTACGAAATAAACTCTTTTCTTAATTGCTCACTTTCTTTAAAAGCTCCACCAAATTCAGCTGTTACAGTACTTGATTCGATGTCTTTAATTCCGCGCGAATTTACACACAAATGTTTCGCATCAATAATACATGCAACATCATCAGTTCCCAAAGCTTCTTGCATTGCTTTCACAATTTGCATTGTCAAACGCTCTTGTACCTGCGGACGTTTTGCATAATATTCTACAATACGATTCATTTTAGACAAACCGATTACTTTCCCTTTCGAGATGTAACCAACATGTGCACGTCCAACGATTGGTAAAAAGTGATGCTCGCAAGTCGAATAAACCACGATATCCTTTTCAACCAACATTTGATTGTAGTTATATTTATTTTCGAAAGTTGACATTCCAGGCTTACGCTCTGGCAATAAACCACCAAAAATCTCTTTTACGAACATTTTCGCAACACGTTTTGGCGTTCCTTTCAAACTATCATCTGTTAAATCTAAGCCTAAAGTTTCCATGATGTTACGGAAATCCGCTTCTATCTTTTCCACTTTTTCTTCAGCAGACAACTCAAATGCATCAGCTCTCAAAGGCGTTTCTAAGTTTGCTGACATATGGTCGTCCCCCATTTCGTCATGAAGATGTTTATCACACATTACATAAAAATTTTAGCAAATTTATAAAAGATAGTGTTATAAAACCTTATCAAATCTCAATTTATTACATCTGAAATGATTTCTATCTTTTATCAAATCAATGAAAAGATTATCTTTGAAGTATCACAAATTCGAAAAAATGATCAAGAAAACTTACGGTATCGATTTTCTTTCGTTCGAGGATTACAAAGGAATCAAAGAAGGAAACATCGAAATTGAACTTAATGAAGCGAGTAAACAACAAATCTTAAAATCGCAACAAAACGTTGCTAAAATAGTTGCTTCTGGTCAAACAGTTTATGGAATTAACACTGGTTTTGGACCACTTTGCGACACTAAAATCTCGGAAGAAGAAACGCGTCAACTTCAACATAATTTATTAATCAGTCATGCGGTTGGTGTTGGAAATCCAATCAAGAAAGAAATTTCTAAAACCATGTTAATTGCAAAAGCACATGCTTTATCAAAAGGATATTCTGGTGTGACTTTAGATGTTGTGGAACGAATTTTACTAATGGTCGAAAAAGATATTATTCCGGTCGTTCCTGAAAAAGGATCTGTTGGAGCATCTGGAGATTTAGCGCCATTATCACATTTATTTTTACCATTGATTGGTGAAGGAAAAGTTTGGGATGGCAATACAATTGTTTCAACAAAAGAAGCGTTAGCCAAACACAATTTACAACCTTTACATCTTTCTGCGAAAGAAGGTTTAGGATTAATTAATGGAACGCAATTCATTTTATCTCATGCGTTAAATGGCTTAGAAAAATTCGAATATTTACTGAATTTAGCTGACGTTGCGGGTGCTTTATCACTGGAAGCATACGAAGGTTCGCCTCGTCCATTCGAAGAAGAATTACACCAAGTTCGTCCATTCAAAGGAACTTTATTGGTTGCAGAACGTATGCGAAATTTATTGAAAGGTTCTGAAATCGCTTTCTCTCACGCAGAATGTGGTCGTGTACAAGATCCATATTCATTGCGTTGTATGCCTCAAGTTCATGGTGCATCACGAAATGCATTTTTCCATTTACAAGAATTAGCTGAAATTGAATTAAATTCTGTTACTGATAATCCAATCGTAGTATCAGATGAAGAAGCTATTTCTGGCGGAAATTTCCACGGACAACCATTAGCAATGGTCTTAGATTATGCGACAGTTGCCGCTTCTGAATTAGGAAATATTTCGGATCGTCGTCAATATTTATTAATCGAAGGGAAATACGGGTTACCAAAATTATTAACAGAAAGTTCTGGTTTAAATTCTGGCTTTATGATTCCACAATATACTTCGGCTGCATTATGTACGGAGAACAAAACCTTATGTTTCCCTGCTTCTGCCGATAGTATTCCGACTTCATTAGGACAAGAAGATCACGTTTCGATGGGAAGTATTTCGGGACGAAAATTCAATCAAGTCTTAGACAATGTGGAACGTATTTTAGCTATTGAGCTGATGTATGCTTGCCAAGGTTTAGAATTTAGACGACCAAAGCAAACAAGTCCTTACTTAGAGCAAGTTTTTGCTGCTGTTCGCTCGGTATGTCCAAAATTAGAAGACGATCGTTTGATTGGAGATGACATCAACAATATTATTGATTTGTTGCAAACAGATGATTTCAAAAAATTAATATTAAGTTTTTAAGTTATCCTTTTCATCCAGAATTTGTCGAAGGATAAACTATTAATAATATAGAAAACTACTATATATAGAAGACTCTTCGACAAGCTCAGAGTGACAATTACAACAACGACAATCAAGTAAATGTCATTCCAATTAAAAAAAATATAATGTGTTCCTGAAACAAGT